>CAYPMF010000001.1:0-31608 GCA_964411805.1 uncultured Actinomycetes bacterium
ATCGTGCAACGCGCGCTGCCGAACTTGCAATCTCTTCTCCACTTCTTGAAGCTTCAATTGATGGAGCACATGGAGTACTTCTTTCAATTGCTGGCGGATCAGATATCGGCCTCTTTGAATTACAAGAAGCAGCAGAGTTAGTTGCGCAATCAGCACATCCAGATGCAAATATCATCTTTGGAACAGTTATTGATGATGCGTTAGGTGATGAAGTTCGAATCACTGTAATAGCTGCAGGCTTTGAAGGCGGAATTCCAAAGCGACTTTCAGTTCCAGTAATTAATGCTGCAACTCTTGGCGGCAATGCTGATCCTGTCCCGCAAAATGATCCAATTGCTGTTGCGCTAGATATGGCAGCTGGGGATGAGATGGCAACGCCTCGCAGAAGAATTAAGTTTGAAGAGCTAGTTGCAGAGGACGATATCGATATCCCTGACTTCATGAAGTAATTCATGGCGCGCCAATTATTTACGGCGAGGTCTGGGGGAAGTTCTACTGGAAATTATCAATCACTCAACGTCGCTGACCATGTCGGCGACGTTGCTGCTTTAGTAGATGTGAATAGAGAGACGCTTAAAAGACTTATAAGTGTTGATGGTTTAACCTTTATGAATCAGGTTCATGGAAACCAGGTTGAAGTTATCTCGAAGAGTGGCGCAAAATCGCCAACAGCTGATGCGCTTGTAACAAATATCAAAGGAATCGGGTTGGCAGTTATGGTTGCTGACTGTCTCCCCATTTTGATTGACGGAGTAAGTGTGGTCGCAGCTGTGCATGTTGGGCGCAAAGGGATGGTTAATGGAATTATCAAAAGAACTGTAGCCAAAGTTAGAGAGCTTGGCGGCGTTAATCTAATTGCAACAATTGGACCTGGAATTTGCGCTAAATGTTATGAAGTTGACGAAGAGATGTACCAGGAGATTGTAAGAGAATTTCCAAAGAGCGATGCCGGCTTTCGAAAGATTGATATTAGAGGTGAAGCCACAAATCAATTAGAGAGTCTTGGGGTTGTAGTTAATCAAATTGATATTTGCACCTTAGAAAATAATCGATACTTTTCTTATCGACGAAGCCATGAAACCGGACGACAATGCGGAGTAATTGCGCTATGAGCCGTGAATCAGAGATTCTAGAAAATTTAGCGAGAGTACGCAGCGAGGTACCGAGTGGTGTTACTTTGATAGTCGTAACTAAGACCTATCCCATAAGCGATATTGAAATTCTCTACAGCGCTGGCATTAGAGATTTTGGCGAGAATCGAGATCATGAGGGAGCTCAGAAAGCTCCTGCCTTGCCAGATGATGCTAAATGGCATTTTCAAGGGCAGATTCAGAGTAATAAATTGAAATCTATTGTGGGTTGGGCAGATTACATTCACTCCCTTGATGACTTGGGCCATGCCAAGAAAATTAACAAGTTGGTTGAAAAACCTAAGGATGTTTTTATTCAGGTCTCTTTGGATGGGCAAGAGAATCGGGGTGGATTAGCACCTGAGAATTTGAGTGAATTTCTAGATCAATTAGAGCGGTTACCAATGGTCAATCCAATCGGGCTAATGGCGGTGGCTCCACTTAATGAAGAACCGAATTTGGCATTTGCAAGGCTTGCGGAAATTAAGGCCAATATTTCACGCGAATTTCCGGCCATCAAATTCCTATCTGCGGGGATGAGTAGTGACTATAAAGCGGGGTTAAAGCATGGGGCGACACATATCAGGGTTGGCTCTTCAATCCTCGGTTCTCGAAGCTAATTAATTTAAAATTGAGCCATGGCTAATGCATTTAGAAAAGCAGCAAACTTCCTTGGTCTTGTTGATGATGAGAATGGAATGGAAACTACTGTTTCAATTCCAGAAGTACGTCGTCCAAGAAGCGTTACTTCCGTATCTTCAACTCAGGTTCGTTCTGTAGAGGTTCCTTCTTATCTACAAACGCCAACTCCCGTTGAAGTTCGTGAAACTGTTATTGATCGAATCATCACTCTTCATCCACGTGTTTATAGTGAAGCGCGCACAATCGGTGAGCACTACCGAAGTGGTCAACCAGTGATTATGAACCTAAGCGATATGGAAGAGTCTGAGCGAAAGCGCATAATTGATTTTGCATCAGGTTTAGTTTTTGGACATCATGGAAGCATTGAGCGCGTAACGTCGAAAGTTTTCTTACTTACACCACCAAATGTTTCTGTAAGTAATGAAGAGAAGAGCGCTGCTGCAAACGCGAGCTTCTTTAACCAAAGCTGATTTAATTAATGGCAGGTATTGGGGCGATACTCGCTCTTATTCTTAATCTCTTTACACTGGCTCTAGTTGGTCGCCTCGTGTTGGATTACATCAGAGTCTTTTCGCCATCTTGGCGTCCGACTGGATTTATTCTCTGGTTGGCAACGACAATTTATGCAATAACAGATCCAGCAGTTAATTTCGTTAGAAAATTTGTACCACCACTAAGACTTGGTCCTGTTGCACTAGACCTATCTTTCATTGTTATCTTTGTGGCAGTACAAATTCTTGGCAGAATTGTTATGACAATCTTTTAAGCTTTGCTTAGCTCCAAATAAAGTCCAAGCTCATTACTTGCATCGCTCTTATCAATATTTGTAATCGATAACGCCAAGACTTCTCCAGCAACCAACTCCTGGTTTCTAAGTACTGCGCTAACTACATCACTGTTGGCTCCAAATTGGACATGAATTCGATCGCTTATATCAAAGTCAGCTTGTTTACGAGCTTCTTGGATTGCGCGAATAACTTCACGAACTAGGCCAGCCTCAATCAATTCAGGAGTTAATCCAAGATCTAGCGCCAAGCTTTCACCTGCATGCGATGCAACAGCCCACCCCTCTTTAGGTGTTTCCGTTACAACTAGATCATCAATTGAAATATCTGCAGTCTTATCGCCAAAGCTCAATTTTGCACTTCCTGTACTTCGCACCTCTTCAACTAATTTGGCGGGTTCCGTTGAAGCGATCGCCTTTGAAATAGCTTGCACATCAGCGCCGTATCGTGCTCCCAAACTCTTGAAGTTTGCTTTAATGGAGATATCAACCAAATCACCACCGGCTGAGCTCAAATCTTCAATGGCAACCACATTTAATTCATCAGATATATGTTCGCGAATCTCAGCAGGCATTGATTGCCAGCCGGTAGCTGCCACAAGTGCTCGGGAGAGTGGTTGGCGAATCTTTACCTTCGATTCAGCGCGCGCTGCTCTTCCTAGTTCTACCAATCTTCTTGAAAGTCTTACTGAACTGGCAAGTTTGGAATCGATTGTATCTGCATCGGCGCGTGGAAAATCTTCTAAATGGACGGAGATGCCGCTCTCAGCTTCAGCAACGCGAACCAATTTCTGCCACACATGTTCAGTGATAAAAGGAACCATAGGCGCCATTAAGAGAGTCAATTGCTTAAGGCACTTATAAAGTGTTTCAAGTGCTGCACGATCGCCATCCCAGAATTTTCTACGAGATCTTCTTACATACCAATTTGATAGGTCATCAATAAATGTAGCAATTAATTTTCCAACTTCTTGCGAATCAAAGTTGGCATATGCCTTATCAGTGGCGGCGATTAACTCATTTAACTCAGAGAGAATCCACTTATCCATAGTTGAAAGCTCGCCCGGATTTCCAGTTACGCTGAAATCAGATGCCTTCGCATAGAGCGCAAAGAAACTAATAGTGTTCCAATATGTAAGGAGTGTTTTGCGGACAACATCACTTATTGCATCATGTCCTACGCGTCTTGCGCTCCAAGGCGAGCCAGCAGCAAGCATGTACCAGCGAACTGCATCTGCGCCATGTTGATCCATAAGCGGAATTGGTTCGAGCACATTTCCTAAATGTTTACTCATCTTTCGGCCATCCTTATCGAGGATATGGCCAAGACATAAAACAGTTTGATAAGAAGATTGATCAAAGACCAAAGTTCCAACAGCCATCAGCGTGTAGAACCACCCACGAGTTTGGTCGATAGCTTCACAGATGAAATTTGCTGGATAAGAGGCTTCAAATTTTTCTTTTGAACCTTCTTTGTGAGGGTATCCCCATTGGGCAAAAGGCATTGCGCCTGAGTCATACCAACAATCGATTACTTCTGGAGTTCGATGCATAGTTGAAGAACACTCACCACATTTAAATGAGATGTCATCGACATAAGGTCGATGGGGATCAGTAGATGTCAGATCTTTACCTGCGAATTGACTTAACTCTTTGAGCGAGCCGATACAAACTTCGTGTTTATTTTCGCAGCGCCAAATTGGTAATGGAGTACCCCAATATCGATTTCGGGATAGTGCCCAGTCAATATTGTTATTTAACCAGTCACCGTAGCGACCAGTTTTAATAGTCTCTGGGTGCCAATCCGTCTTCTGGTTCTCACGCTTTAGTGCGTCGGTGATTTGAGTGGTGCGGATATACCAAGATGGTTGTGCGTAATAAATAAGTACAGTGTGGCATCGCCAGCAATGTGGATAAGAGTGCTCATACTGCTGATGTTTAAATAGAAGTCCACGTTGCTTTAAATCTTTTATTAATGGCTTATCCGACTCCTTAAAGAAGAGACCGCCAACTAATCTAATTCCATCTTCAAAATGTCCGTCTGGCTTAACTGGATTAATCGTCGGTAGACCATAGCGCTTACAAACTTGATAATCATCCGCACCGAAGGCTGGTGCCTGATGAACCAATCCAGTTCCATCTTCGACAGTCACATAATCCGCTAGAACGATGAAATGCGAATCAGGAATATCTACCAACTCAAAGGGGCGTGAATAACTTTCGCGCTCCAATTCAGAACCAAGCATCGTGGCGAGAACTTTTCGGTTTTCACCAAACTTCTCAGCAAGTGGCGCCGCAACAACTATGCGCTCAGTCTTCTCCTCATTTTCAATTTCAAGTACTTGATATTCAACCTTTGGATTTACAGCTACGGCTGTATTGGAAACTAAAGTCCAAGGCGTTGTGGTCCAAACTAAATAACTTGCACCAAGTTCTGCGGCTTTGCCGGATGTAGCAGGGAAGCGAATAAATACCGAAGGATCGGTAACCGTTTCATAACCTTGCGAAAGTTCATGATCAGACAATCCAGTTCCGCAACGAGGGCAATAGGGAGCAACTCGATAATCTTGAACTAAAAGGCCCTTCTTCCAAATCTCTTTTAGCGACCACCAAACGCTTTCAACATATTCACTAGACATCGTCCAATAGGCTTCATCAAAATCAACCCAGAAGCCCATGCGTCTTGTCATATCTGTAAATTCACCGACATGCTCTTGAACTGAAACTTTGCACTTCTCATTAAATGGAGCGATTCCATAATTTTCAATATCGCCCTTGCCGCTAAATCCAAGCTCTTTTTCAACTGCAATCTCTACTGGCAAACCATGGCAATCCCAGCCAGCTTTTCGAACAACTTGCTTACCCTTCATTGTTTGATAGCGAGGAAAGGCATCTTTAAATACGCGAGCTTCAATGTGGTGGGTACCTGGTTTTCCATTTGCAGTAGGTGGACCTTCATAGAAAGTCCAAGTTGGGGCGCCATTTCGCGCAGCTACTGATTTATGGAAAATATCTTGCGTCTCCCAGAAAGAGAGAATTTCATGTTCTACTTTGGGCAGATCAATTTGAGGCGATAGATTCGCTATCTTGGTTGCCATTTATCAAGTCCCCTCAAACTCATTAAGACTCTAAATGAATCTTTTTTAAGTATTGAGGGACGATCTTTACGACCGCGGTACCACCCCGCATTGCAGATTTCTCTGCCACTTTTCATCTCGTTTTGGGTCTACCGAGGTTTCCCTTTTCTTCCAACCGCTCAGGAGTGATGGCTCCATCAACGCGTTTTACGAGGTTCGCATTCTAATCTATTCTTTGCGCTAAATTTGCACACTTGCGGCTCGCATTGGAGCCCAAATCAATAGCGTTGGTTTAATTATCACGCGAAACAAGGAGTGGGTTGTGGCGGTTAAGAAAGCAGTTAAGAAAGTAGCGAGCAAGTTAAAAAAAGCTCCTGCCAAGAAAGCCCCTGCCAAGAAGGCTCCACCAAAGAAAGTTGCAGCAAAGAAGGCCCCAGCTAAAAAAGCGCCTGAAAAGAAAGTAGTTGGTAGATCTCCAAATATTGTTAAACCACAGCTTGCTAAGAAAAAGGTTGTTGGAAAACCATTTCCTGCAAAGTTGCAAACAACAACTAAGGGAAATTCAACAACAATTTCTGTTGCGCAAAAGGAAGTTTCAGTCACTGAGGTAGTTGTTGAAGAAAAACGTTTAATGATGCCACCACCACCGCGCCCAATTGTAAGTAAAGGTGGAAAGAAAGTCTCATCACTAAAGCCGATCAAGGCGGCGCCAGCTCCACTTGTAATGTCAGATTCAGAAAATTGGACCGCAACCGAACTGAAGAGTCGTCGTGCCGAACTTTCAAAAGATCTTGTGCGGTTAAAAGAAGAGCTAGCTGCAGTTGAGATTGAAATGGATGACTTGATTAGCGCATCAGGCGTTGGCGCTGGCGATGATCTTGGAGATGCTGGTACTAAGACATTCGAACGTGAACATGAGATGTCGATTGTTTACAACGCACGAGATATGGTGCTTCAGACCGAGCGTGCAATTGAGCGAATTGATAATAAGACTTACGGCAAATGTGAAGAATGTGGAAACTCAATCGGCAAAGCCCGCCTTCAAGTTTTCCCACGTGCAACTCTCTGCATGGTTTGTAAGCAGAAAGAAGAACGACGCTGACAAATTCAGTTAGAAAAAGGTTAGCTTTAGCGCTATTCCTAATTTTCTTATTGGATTACTCTTCAAAGTTTTTAGTACTTAAATATTTAGGAGAACACCCTAAGCGTATTTTTGGAGATTTCTTGAAATTAAACTTAACCATAAATAACGGCGCTGCCTTTAGCTTTGGCCAAGGAGGCGGCAGATTCTTTGCAATTTTTGCATTAACTTTTGTAGCCGTAGTTCTTTATATCGGGAGAAGAATAGATTCAAATAATTGGGCAATCGCCCTTGGAGCACTTGCCGGGGGAGTAAGTGGAAATCTTTCAGATCGTATTTTTCGAGCGCCAGGTAAATTAAATGGCGGGGTAGTGGATTGGATTCAATTGCCACATTGGCCAGTATTTAATTTCGCGGACATATCAATTGATTTGGCGGTTGTTTATATTGCATATCTGCTCTATAAAAAAGTTCCGCTAAATTCACAAAGGCTAGGTAATGGCTGAGCGCGAATTAAAACAAGTAATAATTCCAGAGGGCCTAGTTGGTGAACGAGTCGATGCCGCTCTCTCAAGGCTATTGGGTATTTCAAGAACTGTTGTAGCTGATTTGATTGATGCAAGTGAGGTAAATAAGCGCGGGAAGTCGGTAGTTAAATCTTTAAAAGTTGAAGCGGGGGATCACTTTGAAGTATTACTTCCAGCTGTTAAACCAACAGGAGAGTTGACACCCACTCCTATTGATAATTTAAAGGTCGTTTATGTTGATAACGATGTAATTGTTATCGATAAGCCAGTTGGAATTGCAGCACATCCAAGCCCTGGATGGGAAGGCCCAACCGTTATTGGAGCCATAATCGCGGCAGGCTACGAGATAAATACTTCAGGTGTTGCTGAACGACAAGGAATAGTGCAACGACTTGATGTTGGAACATCTGGATTGATGGTTGTTGCGCGCAATGAAAATTCATATTCGGAAATGAAAGAGCAATTTCGAAGTCGTCAAGTAAAAAAGATTTATCACGCAATGATTCAAGGCCATATGGATCCATCCGAGGGGACAATAGATGCTCCGCTAGATAGACACCCTAGAGATGATTACAAATTTGCAGTTACAGCTAATGGAAAACCAAGCATTACTCATTACAAGAGTTTGGAATATTTTCCGGCAGTTACTTTGCTTGAAGTTGAATTAGAGACAGGAAGGACTCACCAAATTCGTGTTCACTTTTCAGCTTTGCATCATCCATTAGTTGGCGATTTAATTTATGGTGCTGACCACACAATTGCAACCAGGTTGAAAATCACTCGACCTTGGCTTCATGCCTGTCGCTTGGAATTTAAACATCCACGGACCGGCGAGACCCTTACTTTCAATTCAGAATACCCAGCCGACCTGACACAGACACTCGAGATTTTGCGCCATTCCGAAAGGAGCCGTGGCTAAGTAGTATCTTTCGAGCCGATGTCGCCGTCTGATAAAAATTTCGTTCATTTACATGTCCACACCGAGTACTCGATGCTCGATGGTGCTGCGCGCGTTGATGAACTATTAAAAGAGGTAGCTGCGCAAGAGATGCCAGCCATCGCAATAACTGACCACGGAAATCTATTTGGAGCCTTTGATTTCTATAAAAAGGCAAAGCAAAATGGCGTAAAACCAATTATTGGAATTGAAGCGTATGTCGCGCCAGAATCTAGATTTGATAAGCGTCGCGTTAAGTGGGCAGACGGTGGTGACGATGATGTTTCAAGTGGTGGCGCTTATACCCATATGACTTTACTTGCTGAAGATAATGAAGGTTTAGCAAATTTATTTAAGTTATCTTCCCTCGCTTCACTTGAAGGCTATTACTACAAGCCTCGTATGGATCGCGAACTATTATCTAAATATGCAAAAGGAATAATCGGAACTTCTGGATGTGTTGGTGGAGAGATTCAAACCAAACTTCGCATCGGTGCATATCAGGATGCTCGCACAGCAGCCAGTGAACTTCGAGATATCTTCGGAAAAGATAATTTTTTCATGGAGATTATGGATCATGGCATAGAAATTGAAAATCGGGTAAAGGCTGACCTCATAAAGTTGGCCAAAGAATTAAATATTCCACTCCTTGCAACGAACGATTTGCACTATACAAAGTTTGAAGATGCAAGTGCACATGCCGCGCTACTTTGTGTTCAATCTGGTTCAACCCTTGCAGATCCAAAGCGATTTAAATTTGATAACGATGAGTTCTATTTAAAAACTGCAGATCAGATGCGAAAACTTTTTAAAGATCATCCAGAAAGTTGCGATAACACTTTATTAATTGCAGAACGTTGTAATACAACACTTCGGGAAGGTGAAAATTTACTTCCACAATATCCAACGCCAAGCGGCGAAACTGAGGAGAGTTGGCTTAAGAAATTAGCCAATAAGGGACTCGTTGAAAGAATGGGGAAGGTAAGTAAGGAGTATCAAGAACGTCTTGACTATGAGTTAGATGTTATGTTGAAGATGGGTTTTCCCGGTTACTTCTTAGTTGTTGCTGACTTATGTAGCCATGCGCGCGAAGTTGGTATTCGAGTTGGACCAGGTCGTGGTTCCGCGGCAGGCTCACTAGTTTCATATGCGCTAGGGATTACTGCACTTGATCCAATCAAGCACGGGCTATTGTTTGAGCGATTCTTAAATCCAGAACGTATTTCGATGCCCGATATTGATTTGGACTTCGATGAAAGAAGACGTTCTGAAATGATTGCTTACGCCACTGAAAAGTATGGTGAGAGCCGGGTTGCTCAAATTATCACCTATGGAACTATCAAATCTAAACAAGCTATTAAAGATGCATCTCGCGTACTTGGCTATCCATTTTCTATTGGAGATAAATTAACTAAAGCACTCCCGCCATCAGTGATGGGCAAGGACATTTCGTTAAAGGGCGTCTTCGATTCAAGCGATCCGCGTCATGGCGAAGCGGGTGAGTTCCGAACAATTTACGAGACAGATCCTGATGCAAAACGAGTTGTCGATACTGCACTTGGTTTAGAAGGCTTAAAAAGACAGTGGGGAGTGCACGCTGCGGGAGTGATCCTTTCTAAAGAACCACTATTAGATGTAATTCCAATTCATCGTCGGGAATCTGATGGAGCAATCATTACCCAATTCGATATGGGCGCTTGCGAGGCTACCGGATTATTAAAGATGGATTTCCTTGGCCTTCGAAATTTATCAGTACTTGATGACGCCCTGGCAAACATTAAATTAAATGCTGGGGTAGAAATTGATTTAGCAAAACTAGAGCTTAGTGATGCCAAAACATTTGAATTATTAGGGCGTGGTGAAACGCTTGGCGTCTTCCAGTTAGATGGTGGGCCAATGCGCGCACTCTTGAAGCAGATGAGCCCAGATTCCTTTGAAGATATATCTGCGGTAATTGCACTTTATCGTCCAGGACCAATGGGCGTTAATGCGCATATGGACTATGCCGATCGTAAAAATAAACGCAAGGCAGTTGTGCCAATTCATCCGGAATTAACAACTGCTCTAGGGGATATTTTGGATGACACATATGGCTTAATTGTTTATCAAGAGCAGGTGATGGCGATTGCCCAGAAAGTTGCCGGTTTTAGTTTAGGACGCGCAGATCTCCTTCGTAAGGCTATGGGTAAGAAGAATAAGGAGATTCTAGATAAAGAGTATGTCAGCTTTGAAAAAGGCATGATCGGAAATGGTTTTTCAAAGTCCGCGATTGATAAGTTGTGGGAGACGCTAATTCCATTCGCTGATTACGCTTTTAATCGAGCTCATAGCGCTGGTTATGGCGTAGTTTCTTATTGGACTGCTTATCTGAAGGCCAATTACCCAACCGAATACATGGCAGCGCTACTGACAAGCGTTAAAGATGATAAAGATAAGAGCGCGCAATACTTAAATGAATGTCGCAGAATGGGCATTAAGGTTTTACCACCTGATGTAAATGAATCATTCTCTAATTACACCCCGCTTGGAAAAGATATTCGTTTCGGATTAAGTGCGATTCGAAATGTTGGGGAGAACGTAGTTGCATCTATAGCGGCGAGCCGCGAAGCCAAGGGTAGGTTTACCTCATTCAATGATTTCCTCGATAAAGTCGATGCGACTGTTTGTAACAAAAAGACCATCGAATCACTTATAAAGGCCGGCGCATTTGATTCACTAAACCATCCACGTAAGGGTTTAAATTTAATTTTCTTAGAAGCCATCGATTCAGTTATGGAAGCAAAGCGTGCTGAGGCAGTCGGCCAATTTGATTTATTTGCCAGTGAAACTGGCGATATTGCACATTCACAAATTTCAATAGAAATTCCAGATCAAGAATGGGATAAATCAACACTTTTAACATATGAACGCGAAATGCTCGGACTATATGTATCTGATCATCCACTTTTAGGCATTGAACAACAATTGCGCGCTGCAAGCGATCTCCCAATCAGCGCAATTTTTGAAGATGGCGTTGGGCATGAGCAAATTATTAGCGTTGGTGGACTTATCACTGGAGTGCAACGAAAAGTTTCAAAACAGGGAAATTCTTGGGCAATTGTGACATTGGAAGATTTAGAAGGGGCAATCGACGTTAACTTCTTCTCAAATGCATACACTCAACATGCGCTTAACCTCGTCGAGGATCGAATTGTATTAATTAGAGCCAGAGTAGATAAGCGCGATGAGCAGCCTCGCTTGAGCGCTCTAGATTTAACAAATTTAGATATTACACAAGCTCCTACCGGTCCGCTCATAATTTCTGTTGAACCTACTCGTTGCACCCCGCCAGTTGTAGAGAGAATAAAAGAGGTATTGCGAACTCATCCTGGAAAGCGTGAAGTCCATCTCAAGTTGGAAGATGGCAAGAAGAGCGTAATAATGAAGATTGACGACAATCTAAGAGTTACTGCTTCACCTAGTCTAAGCGCGGATTTAAAGTCCATCCTTGGACCAGATTGCTTAGTTTAGAATTCGGAAGTGAGTTCAATTCGCAGGATCGACCTTCGCGCAAAGCAGTTATCTAAGAGCGGGTATCAAGCTCTTCTGCCTCGCGCTGAGATGGATATTGATGCAGCGATAAAAGCGATTGAACCAATTTTACGTTCTGTGAAAAATGGCGATGAGAGAACTCTTATTGAATTATGCAAAAAATATGATGGTGTTGCGCCAAAAGAAATTAGAGTTCCTCAAGCTGAGTTAAAGAAAGCTTTAAAAAATTTAGATCCTAAAATTAGAAGAGCCCTCGAAGTTTCAATTACTAGAATTAAGAAAGTTCATAAAGAACAGTCAAGAAAAGATAAGAAAACACAAGTTGTTCCAGGAGGTTCGGTAGCTCAGCGATGGATACCTGTGGATCGCGTTGGTCTCTATGTTCCAGGGGGAAACGCGGTATATCCAAGCTCTGTCATTATGAATGTGATTCCTGCGCAAATCGCAAAAGTTCCAAGTATCGCTGTTGCTTCTCCGCCGCAAAAAAATAACAACGGCTTACCGAATTCAACTATTTTGGCAACCTGTGAGTTACTGGGTATCAGCGAAGTTTATGCAATTGGTGGCGCGCAAGCTATTGCCACTTTTGCTTATGGCGTAGCGGGTATTTGCGAACCGGTAGATATGGTGACCGGTCCGGGAAATATTTATGTCGCTGCTGCAAAGCGGGCACTTCGTGGAAAAATTGGAATAGATTCAGAAGCCGGTCCAACTGAAGTCGCAGTAATCGCTGATAAATATGCAGATCCAGTCAGCGTTGCAGCAGATTTAATTAGTCAGGCTGAACACGATGTAATCGCTGCCGCGGTTTTAATTACTGATTCTGAAAAACTAGCTTCACAAGTGGAAGTTGAGTTGGCTATGAGAATTGAGAAGACAAAACACAGCGCCCGAATCGCAGATGCTATTTCAGGAAAACAATCAGCAATCGTCTTGGTGAAAAACATTTCGCAAGCTGTTGATGTGGCAAATGCTTATGCAGCTGAGCACCTTGAAATTCAGACTAAAAATGAAGATGCAGTTGCGAAAAAGATTCGAAATGCCGGTGCAATCTTCGTCGGAAAATATTCACCAGTCTCACTTGGCGACTATTCAGCTGGTTCTAATCACGTGCTTCCAACTGGAGGATGCGCTTGTCATTCAAGCGGGTTATCAGTACAAAGTTTTCTAAAAGGCGTAAATGTAATCAAATACAATCAGAAGGCATTTAAAGCTATTGCAAATACTGTAATTACTTTAGCCAATTCAGAAGACTTACCTGCTCATGGTGAAGCAATGAGCGCTCGTTTTGAGAAGAAAAAGCGATGAGTAATTGGCCAGCTTGGCTTCCATTACGTGGAGATTTGTCAGATTTAACTCCATATGGCGCCCCTCAAATTACAGATGTAACTTCGCTAAACACAAATGAGAATCCATTTGCACTTCCAAAAGCGGTAGTTGAAGCGATTCTTACAAAGCTCCCTTCGACGTTAGAAAGCTTAAATAGGTATCCAGACAGAGACGCTCTTTCACTCCGTACTGAGCTTTCGAGATATATCAATAAGAAGAATGGGACAAACTTCAATTTAGCGAATATTTGGGCAGCGAATGGAAGTAATGAAATTCTTCAGACGCTTGTTCTGGCATGTGGACATAAAGGCGTATTAGGTTTCACCCCTTCATATTCAATGCACCCTTTAATCACTAAAGTGTGCGGAGAGAAATGGATTGATGGAGCAAGAAAAGATGACTTCACGATCGATTTAGAAAAAGCTATTGGACAAATTTCAAATGTAAAGCCTTCAATTGTTTTTATAACAACCCCAAATAACCCAAGTGGGAATGCAATTGGCATCGATCAGATTTCGAAATTGGCGGAATCAGCAAAGAGCGTAGGAGCTCTATTAGTCGTGGATGAGGCATACGCTGAATTTTCAACTGAGTTGTCAGCAGTCAATTTAATTGAAAAATTTGAGAATTTAGTGGTTGTGCGGACTATGAGTAAGGCTTTTGCCTTAGCAGGAGCACGAGTTGGTTACTTCATTGCAAATCCAAAAGTTGTAGAAGTTGCTCTTATTACAAGACTCCCATATCACTTGAGCTCTCAAACACAAGAGATTGCGATTATTGCCTTACAGCACGATGAACTTCTACAAGCCGAGATTGATTTATTAATTTCAGAGCGGAAACGAGTTTCTAGCGAGCTTATAAAACTTGGCATGAAGGTAGTTGATAGTGAGGCAAATTTCTTATTATTCACAGGCTTTAAGGGCTCTCCTAAAGAGGTATGGAGCTCATTGCTAGATTCCAAAGTTCTAATCAGAGATGTAGGTATTCCCAATCATTTACGTACAACAATTGGGACGCCAGATGAAAATAATCAATTTTTAGCGGCGATTGCAGAACATAGGCCATAATTAGCGCCGAGCTAGTGGCAAAAAACGAGTGGAGAATTAATGAGAAGCGCGCATGTGAACCGTAAGACCAAAGAGTCTGAAGTTGATGTTAAATTAAATATTGATGGAACTGGTTCTATTGATATTGACACCGGCGTGCCCTTCTTTGATCACATGCTTTCACAACTTGGAAAACATGCAGGATTTGATCTAACTGTTAAAACTAAAGGTGATGTGGATGTCGACTCACACCACACAGTTGAAGATACTTCACTTGCATTTGGACAAGCTCTCCGCCAAGCGCTAGGCGATAAGGCAGGAATACGTCGCTTTGGCGATGCGATGGTTCCACTAGATGAAGTTTTGGTGCAAGCAGCGGTTGATTTATCTGGTCGACCATATTTAGTACATCGCCAACCAGAGATTGTGGAATTAATTGGGACTTTTGATACAACTCTTGGTCGTCATATCTGGGAGTCAATAATTGCTGAAGCAAGAATTGCATTACATGTTCGCGTTTTAGAAGGTCGAAACGCGCACCATGTTTTTGAAGCACAATTTAAGGCAGTGGCTCGTGCGCTTAAAGATGCATGTGCGTTAGACGCTAGATCAGCCGGAATCCCATCAACTAAGGGCGTTCTTTGATTGCAATCTTTGATTACGGGTCTGGCAATTTAAGATCGGCACAAAGGGCTTTTGAAACTACTGGAGAAGATGTAAAAGTCACTTCAAATGTAAGTGAAGCACTTAATGCAAAGGGCGTGGTAATTCCTGGAGTTGGGGCATTTGCCGCATGCATGTCGCAACTAATCTCAGCTGGCGGAGATGAATTAATTACGCAACGAGTAGCAAGTGGAAATTCAATATTTGGTATTTGTGTGGGTATGCAAGTTCTTTTTTCAAGCAGTAATGAAAAAGGTGAACATGATGGCGTTGGAATTTTCAGCGGGAAGATTGAGCGCATGCAGAACTCGGTTTTGCCACAGATCGGATGGAACACTGTGGAAGCTGAAAGCGCAAGTAAGCTATTTAAAGGAATCGAGAAGGATTCATTTTATTTTGTGCATAGTTACGCTGCAAAAGTTGCTGAAGCCAACTCTCTTAATACTTTTGCTAATTATGGTGAAAAGTTTATTGCAGCAGTTGAACGAGACAATGTGTGTGCCACTCAATTCCATCCAGAAAAATCTGGAAAATCTGGTTTGAAATTAATTAATAATTGGGTGCAATCGATATGAGTTTAAAACCACTTGAACTACTTCCAGCAATCGACGTAAAGGGTGGCCGTGCCGTCCGTCTCTATCAAGGGGAATTTTCGAAAGAATCTTCATATGGGTCGCCATTAGAAGTCGCTCAAGATTTTGTTTCTGCAGGAGCAGAATGGATTCACTTAGTTGATTTAGATGCTGCTTTTGGAGTTGGCAGTAATTTTAATTTGCTGGCTGAAGTGACGAAGAGCGTAGATATTAAAGTGGAAATGTCCGGTGGAATTCGCGACGATGAATCACTTCGTCGTGCGCTAAGTACTGGATGCGCAAGAGTGAATCTCGGTACAGCTGCCCTCGAGAATCCTGATTGGACGGCCAGAGTTATTTCTGAATTTGGTGATCGCATCGCTGTTGGTTTGGATGTACGAGGACATACTTTGGCAGCAAGAGGTTGGACAAAAGAAGGGGGCAATCTATTTGAAACCCTCGAACGGTTAGATCGTGATGGTTGCGCAAGATACATCGTTACTGATGTCGCGAAAGATGGAACTCTTACTGGACCAAATATTCAATTACTAAAGGAAGTATGTGAAGCTACAAGTAAGCCCGTCGTTGCAAGCGGTGGAGTGTCAAAGCTAGAAGACTTAATTGAATTGCACAAATTGACTCCAGTTGGAATTGAGGGTGCGATCGTGGGCAAGGCAATCTATTCTGGAAATTTGGATCTTAAAGAAGCGCTAGCGAAAGTTTCAAAGTAATGCTGGCAAAACGAGTTATTCCATGCCTCGATGTTTCAGGAGGGCGGGTAGTCAAGGGAGTTAATTTCACTTCTCTACGCGATGCTGGAGATCCAGTAGAACTAGCAAAGTTTTATGATCAAGAAGGCGCCGATGAATTAACCTTCTTAGATATATCGGCAAGTATTGATGAACGCAATACAACAATTGAAATAGTTACAAAGACAGCAGAGCAAGTATTTATTCCCTTAACTGTCGGTGGCGGAATCAGAACTGCTGCTGATGTAGATAAACTCTTAAGGGCTGGAGCAGATAAAGTTTCCGTTAATACCGCCGCAATTGCCAACCCAAATTTAATTAATGAAGTTTCAGATCGTTTCGGGGATCAAGTGTTGGTTCTTTCAGTTGATGCAAGACGTGCAAAAACCAAATCAGGTTTTGAAGTTACAACGCATGGTGGAAGTAAGAGCGCGGGCCTAGATGCGCTTGACTGGGTAACGGATGCAGTCAAAAGAGGCGTTGGTGAGATTCTCTTAAATTCTATGGATGCCGATGGCACTAAAAGCGGATTTGATATTGAAATGTTAAAAGCTGTTAGAGCAATTTCAGCAGTTCCAATCATCGCGAGCGGTGGAGCTGGCAAGGTTGAAGATTTCTCAGCAGCTCTAAAGGCTGGAGCCGATGCAGTTTTGGCGGCAAGTGTCTTTCATTTTGGTGAATTAACAATTTCTGAGGTTAAGAGCGAGATTGCTGAGGCGGGATATCCGGTGCGCCGGAGTAATTAGATAGGGAATAATTCGGCTATGAATTCGATTCCAGAAGATTTAGCTAAACGCTTAGCTTCTGGTGAATTAATCCCAGCCATCGCGCAAAGCGCTGAAAATAATAAAGTTTTAATGCTGGCATGGATGAATAAAGAATCTTTGGAGTTAACTATCAAAAGTGGTTTTGCAACATATTGGAGCCGCAGCCGTAAAGAGATTTGGAAGAAGGGCGAAGCTTCTGGAAACCTTCAGAAGATTGAAAAGATTTTTTTTGATTGCGATTCTGATTCGATTCTATTGAAGGTAACTCAAACCGGACCGGCTTGCCACATAGGTGAAGAGAGTTGTTTCCATAATGAACTTGGATGAATTTAGAAAGATAGCTAAGTCGTTCAATGTAATTCCGGTTTCTCGGAAATTGTTTGCCGATAATGAAACACCGCTGACCTTGTATCGAAAATTGGCAAAGAATAAACCTGGCACATTCCTACTTGAATCAGCAGAACATGGTGGTGCATGGTCTCGTTACTCTTTTATCGGGGTCTCAAGCCAAGCAACACTTACTGAAAAAAATGGAGTGGCTTATTGGGATGGAAATGTACCTGCGGTCGCTCCGATCGCTGGCAATCCACTGGAGGCATTTAAGAAGGCATCAGAATTCCTTAAGTCGCCTAAAGTTGAAGATCTTCCACCACTTACTGGCGGCTTAGTTGGCTATTTAAGTTATGACGCAGTTAGAAATTTAGAGAAGATTCCAAATATCGCTAAAGATGATTTGGAGCTTCCGCAAATGGCATACATGCTCACAACCGACCTAGCAATATTTGATCATATCGAAGGTTCACTAACTCTGATTGCAAATGCGATTAATTGGGATGCAAGTGATTCTCGTGTCGATGAAGCTTATGCAGAAGCTAATAAGCGTCTCGATGCAATGGTTGCGGATTTACAATCTCCGATTGCAAGTCTCATTGGTTCTGAAGTTAAGAAAGTGGCACCAAACTTTGAGCGAGTAGGTACAGCGCAGACCTATAAGGAAAATATCGAGAAGATTAAGGAAGAAATTAAATCTGGAGAGGCTTTTCAAGTGGTTCTCTCACAACGATTCTCTATGAAATTGGAATGTGATCCGCTTGATGTTTATCGCGTCTTAAAGATTCATAATCCAAGTCCTTATATGTATTTCTTTAGGTTTGCTAACGGATTAGATATTGTCGGTTCCAGTCCCGAAGCCCTTGTGAAAGTTTCTGGAAAAGATGTTCTTGTCCATCCAATTGCTGGAACTAGAAAGCGCTCTGTAAATCCAGATGAGGATCATAAAATCGGCGAGGAATTATTAGCAGATCCAAAAGAGCGTGCTGAACATATTATGTTGGTGGATCTTGGTCGCAATGATCTTGGCCGCGTTTGTGAATCGGGTTCAGTCGAGGTTGTTGAATTTATGCAATTAGAGCGCTACTCACACGTTATGCATATAGTTTCAACAGTTGTGGGCAAGTTGCGTAAGGAACAGAGTGCGATTGATGCATTGTATGCAGTCTTTCCAGCAGGAACTCTTTCTGGAGCGCCAAAGCCAAGAGCGATGGAAATTATCGAAGAGCTGGAAGAGGTGCGCAGAGGAATTTATGGCGGAACTATCGGTTACGTAGATTTCAATGGAAATCTTGATACTTGTATAGCTATCCGTACCGCAGTAATAAAAGAAGGTGTTGCATATGTACAAGCCGGAGCGGGAGTTGTTGCTGATTCTGATCCTGAATCAGAAAATCAAGAATGTTTAAACAAGGCTGCTGCTGTGCTTGGTGCAATTGCAAGCGCGAATGAAATGGTTTCAATGTGAGTACAGTTCTAGAAACGATTATTCATGGCGTACGTGAAGATTTATCTTTACGAAAATTAGCCCAACCAAGAGTCGAAGAATTGATTTCTCATGCACCAAAGGTGCTTGATGCCCACAGCGCCTTAATGAGTGAGCCAATGACAATCATTGCTGAGGTAAAAAGATCTTCGCCAAGCAAAGGTGCTCTAGCTGAAATTAACGATCCAGCTGAACTTGCGCACGAGTATGAAGAAGCAGGTGCCGCGGTTGTAAGCGTTCTAACAGAAGAACGACGATTCAAGGGATCGATTGCGGATTTTAAAGCGGTTCGAAGTGCGATAAATATTCCTATGCTTCGAAAAGACTTTATCGTTGATGAGTATCAAGTTTATGAATCCCGTGCCATTGGGACAGATATGCAACTACTAATTGTCGCCGCTTTATCAAATTCCCAATTGAATGATTACTTTCAACTCGGTTCAGAGTTAGGCATGGCATCACTATTCGAAGTCCATTCTTTAGAAGAACTTGAAATTGCCATGAATCTAAATCCAAAAATAGTGGGCGTTAATTCACGAAATCTCAAGACGCTTGAAGTCGATAGCGCGGCCTTTAGAGCGATAATCCCAGAGATTCCTGCCGGAGTAATTAAGGTGGGCGAATCTGGAATTTCAACTCGGCAAGAAGTCGCAGATCTTGAAAGACTTGGAGCAAATGCAATTTTGGTTGGTGAGACGCTTGTTAAGGCAACATCTGCAAAGCAAGCAATCAAGAATTTACTTGGCAGATAGAATTCCACCGATGAGTGATAAGCCAGGCCACTTTGGGCAATATGGAGGGCGCTTCGTCCCAGAAGCGTTAATTGGCGCGCTCGATGAATTAGAAGCGGCACACAACAGCGCTAAGGAAGACCCAAATTTTCAAGCAGAATTAGATTACTTACTAAAAACTTACACCGGCAGACCTAGCCCACTAACCGAAGCAAAGAATTTTTCTAAATTTGCAGGTGGCGCAAACGTTTTCCTAAAACGCGAAGATTTAAATCACACTGGTTCACATAAAATAAATAACGTTCTTGGCCAAGCACTTCTTGCAAAGCGAATGGGTAAGAAGCGAGTAATTGCGGAGACAGGCGCCGGTCAACACGGTGTTGCTTCGGCTACGGCAGCAGCTCTTCTTGGTTTGGAATGTGTTGTTTATATGGGCGAGGCGGATACGAAGCGCCAGGCGTTAAATGTTGCGCGGATGAAATTACTTGGAGCAGAAGTAATACCGGTGACTCAAGGTTCGAAAACTTTAAAAGATGCAATCAATGAAGCAATGCGAGATTGGGTTACGAATGTTTCGACAACTCATTATTTGCTCGGAACAGTTGCCGGACCACATCCTTTTCCAACGATGGTTAGAGATTTTCATAAAATAATTGGAATTGAATCTCGTGATCAGATTTTAGAAATCACAGGTAGATTGCCAGATGCTGTACTTGCTTGCGTAGGCGGAGGTTCCAATGCAATTGGAATTTTCCACGCATTTATTCCAGATAATGGAGTTCGACTAATTGGTTTAGAGGCCGGCGGATCTGGAATTGAAACAGGTAAACACGCTTCCTCAATTTCAGGTGGAACTCCAGGAGTTTTACATGGAAACCGAACCTATGTTTTACAAGATGAAGATGGCCAAACAATCGAATCACATTCAATCTCTGCTGGCTTAGATTATCCAGGCGTAGGTCCAGAACATGCTTATCTTCATGACATTGGAAGAGCTGAATATCGATCAATTACAGATGTGGAGGCGATGGAAGCCTTTGCGCTGCTTTGTAAAACAGAGGGAATTATTCCGGCAATTGAAACCGCACATGCAATTGCTGGCGCAATTAAAGTTGGAAAAGAATTAGGAAGCTCGGCAAATCTATTGATTAATCTATCGGGTCGTGGCGATAAAGATGTACAGACTGCTGCAGACTATTTTGGAATAAATTTGCAATGAAGTCATTAACGGAAGTTTTCGCGAAGGCGAAGGCTGAAAACCGCGCAGCGCTTATAGGATTCATAACGGCGGGCTTTCCTGAATTAAAAAAATCCATTGAGGTTGCAAAGGCGATGGTCTCTGGGGGAGTCGACATCATTGAAGTTGGATTTCCTTACAGCGATCCAGTGATGGATGGGCCGGTAATTCAAAGAGCAGGTGAACAATCTCTTTCAAATGGAACTAGGACCTCAGATGTCCTCGCGTTAGTAAATGAAATTTCGAAGTTGGGCGTTCCAACTCTTGTGATGACATATTGGAATCCAGTTGAAAAATATGGTGTCAAAAAATTTACTAAAGAACTTAGAGGAGCTGGCGGAGTTGGGCTGATAACACCGGACCTAACCATAGAAGAGTCCGAGGAGTGGATTAATGCGGCGGCTCAAAATGATCTAGCAAAAGTTTATGTGCTCGCGCCAAGTTCAAGTGAGGACAGACTAGAAAAGGTTTCCAATGAATGTTCCGGATTTATTTACGCGGCGAGTTTGATGGGTGTAACTGGTACCCGCGACTCGGTCTCTGGAGATGCAAGTTCGCTTGTCTCTAGAATTAGAAAATTTTCGAAGCTTCCGGTTGCAGTTGGATTAGGTGTATCCAATGCGGAGCAAGCAAGCGCAGTGGCTAAATATGCCGATGGGGTAATTGTTGGATCTGCATTTATAAAAACAATCCAAGAAGCAGAAAATTTTGAGAACGGATTAATCAAGGTAAAAGAGTTGGCTGCATCGCTAAGAAGAGGCGTTGTTAGATGAAAAAAGTTGAACCGTGGGCATCTCTAATTGCAAGGCTCATTCTTGGGGGAACGCTTTTAGCTGCTGGCTGGATCAAACTCTTTAATTCCTACGAAGCTAAAGCCAGTGTTCGGGCATACGAGATATTGCCTGTTTCGTTGGCAAATTTACTCGGCACTTTTTTGCCATCTTTTGAAATTGCAATTGCGATTTTATTGATTGTTGGAATATGGACTAAACGAATCGCTTTAACAGCGACAATTTTGATGGTGATTTTTGTGATCGCAATTGCTCAAGCTTGGGCAAGAGGCTTGCCAATTAATTGCGGTTGTTTTGGAAATGGTGGAGTAACTGCAGATGGCAAAGTTAATAATTGGACTTATTTTTCTGAAATATTGCGAGATCTGGGTCTGATTCTCTGTGGCATTTATATATATTTGAAACCAATTGGTAAGTTTGGCTTAGATAAATAGGGGGAGTCTTGGCTAATAAAAATTCTAACGATAAAGGTCTGCGCAATACCGTTCTAGGGACAGTTCTGTTTATGGTTATCGCTTTGACTGCGGTAGCTTTCTATAGCAACTCAAGTAAGAATGCGACCCTTCCTGGTGGAACTTCAAAGAGTGATGGATATGGAATTACTTTTAATAGTTCAAAAACTCCACAAATAGATATTTGGGAAGATTTTCAATGTCCAATCTGTCGCACCTTTGAAGGAATTAACAATTCTTACTTAAATGAAGTGGCAACAACCGGTAAGGCAAAAGTTGTATTCCACCCAATGTCATTTATCGGGGCAGAATCTGTAATTGCGGCAAACGCTGCAGCATGTGCGAATACCGAAGGCAAGTTCTTACAATTCCATAAGGCGTTATATGAAAATCAATCTTCAACAGAAAATAGCGGTCATTGGAATGCCGCAGCTATGGTCTCACTCGGCAAGTCAGTAGGAATTTCGACTAAGAGTTTTAGTGATTGCGTAACGAACTCTAAGTTCTCAGGTTGGGTGCAGAAAGTTGAAGATGCTGCGGCAGCTAAAAACGTAAATGCAACGCCAACGGTATTTGTGAATGGCAAAGAGCTAGATCGCCAAACTCAATATATGAACGCTGATGCATTTAAGGCTGCGCTGACTGCTGCTGGAGTTAAATAAACTCTTAATGAGGGATTACATTCCGACGCCTAAAGTTTCACAACTTAGCTTCGGTCCTTTAACTATTCACTTATATGCGGTCTGCATAATTGTTGGAATAGCTGTGGCGCTTTCCGTAGCTAAGCGCCGCTCGCCACAAAATTCTGAGTTACTTAACGAAATTTCTATATATGTAATTCCAAGTGGAATAATCGGTGCGCGCCTTTACCACGTTATTACAACACCGGAAAAATATTTCAATCGAAATTTTCTAGACGCCGTCAAAATGTGGGAAGGTGGGCTTGGCATTTGGGGCGCAATATTGGGTGGAGCAATTGGCGCATATTTTGCTCTAATAAAATTTGGAAAAAGAGGTGAATTTCTAGTTCTAGCCGATGCGTTGGCCCCAGGTCTGTTATTGGCACAAGCTTTAGGTCGATTTGGAAATTGGTTTAATGGTGAACTTTTTGGAAGGCCAACATCACTTCCATGGGGATTGGAGATTCCAATCGATAAACGTCCGCTTGGATTTGAAAATTTTGCCACCTTCCACCCGACATTTCTTTATGAAGCTCTTTGGTCCATTTTTATTGCTTTCATTTTGCTTCGACTGAAAAGAAAAAAGAAGGGCCAAACATTTTGGCTATATGTGATGCTGTATTCACTTGGCCGTGCAGGAATAGAATTATTAAGAACTGATTATTCACACTTTATATTTGGTCTGCGCCTTAACGTTTGGATTTCACTCCTATGTATTTCACTTGGTGCGTGGCAATACTTGAAAATCCAAAGGCAGCAGGTAGGCTAGAAATATGTCACAGGAAGATATCAAGGCTAGAAATGAAGACCATAAGATTCATAAATCTGGATGGTTACGTGCCGCAGTTCTTGGTTCTAATGACGGCCTAGTTGCAACTGCAAGCTTAATGATTGGTGTTGCCGCAGCGACTTCGCATAAAGGATTTTTGTTAACTGCAGGGTTGGCGGCAATTATTGCTGGTTCGATGTCGATGGGTGTTGGTGAATATATTTCTGTAAGTTCACAAACCGATATCGAAGAGGCCGATCGACAAATTGAAATTGAACACCTTGCGCTTGATCCGGCTGGTGAGTTAGAAGAACTAATTCAAATTTATATGGAGCGAGGATTAGATCGTGAACTCGCCACAAAAGTTGCTGTTCGCATGCATGAAGTTGATGCACTTGAGGCGCATTTGCGCGATGAGCTTGGTCAGTTTGAACATACAAAGGCGCGACCTGTTCAGGCAGCCATCGCTTCATCACTTAGCTATATAGCCGGAGGAGTAATTCCATTTTTAGGAGCCTTCGCTCCGACATCTGGCGCCCGCGCATGGAGCATCGTGGGTTTCACTGAAATTGGACTAGTTATAACTGGGATCTTGAGCGCGCGTTCTGCGGGTTCTGGCTATGGAAAGACGACGATGCGCATATTGATTGGTGGCTCGTTGGGCATGGCTATCACGGCAGGAATCGGTTCAATATTTCACGTCTCTGGAATTTAACCGCTACTCTTTAGCACTGATTTGTTGGGCCATCGCTGTCCCGACCCTCTCGGGAGCGATAAATAGTGAAGTTATTTTCTGCCATTCCTGCGGCTCAAGGTCTATACGATCCAAACAATGAGCGCGATGCTTGTGGCGTTGCCATGGTTGCAACTTTAAATAAGAAAGCAACTCACGAAATAGTTTCAGAAGCTCTTAGCGCTCTTCGCAATATGGAACACCGCGGCGCAACTGGCGCAGAACCAGATAGTGGTGATGGCGCCGGAATTTTAATTCGCATTCCGGATGCGTTCTATCGTGAAGTTGTTAAATTTGATCTTCCAGAATCTGGTAAATATGCGACCGGAACCCTCTTTGTTGATAAAGACTTCAGTGATAAATCAGGCATCGAGAAGATTGCTGATGAAGAAGGTTTAAAGATTCTAGGTTGGCGCGATCTGCCAACAAATGATTCAAAGATTGGCAAGACTGCTAAATCTGTTATGCCATATTTCAAACAAATATTTATTGCAGGTAAAGGAGGTGAATCTGATTTAAATCTTGACCGCCTCGCCTTCTGCTTTAGAAAACGAATTGAACATGCTTTCCCAATATATGTTCCATCGCTTTCATCTCGAACTATTGTTTATAAGGGAATGCTTACTACTCTTCAACTTGAGGAATTCTTCCCAGATTTATCAGATGAACGAGTAGTTTCGCCGCTTGCACTTGTTCACTCACGTTTCTCCACAAACACATTTCCATCATGGCCTCTTGCGCACCCATATCGTTATATCGCGCACAACGGCGAAATTAATACCGTTAAAGGAAACCGTAACTGGATGCGTGCACGTGAAGCTCTGCTTGCTAGCGATGTTATCCCAGGTGATTTAAAGAGAATTTTTCCAATTGTTAACAATGAGAGTAGTGACTCGGCATCGTTTGATGAAGTTCTAGAACTTCTCTATCTTGGGGGTCGTTCACTTCCACATTCAGTGTTGATGATGATTCCAGAAGCATGGGAGAACCATGCGACTATGCCGCAGAACCGAAAAGATTTTTATGAATTCCATGCATCAATCATGGAGCCATGGGATGGACCTGCTTGCATTACTTTCACTGATGGAAATCAGATTGGTGCAGTTCTAGATAGAAATGGACTACGTCCTTCTCGCTATTGGATAACTAAAGACGGACTTGTAGTTCTCGCTTCTGAATTTGGTGTACTTGATGTTGCACCGGAAAACATTGCAGCTAAAGGACGCTTACAACCAGGAAAGATGTTCTTAGTAGACATTGCCGAAGGTCGCATCATTGATGATGGAGCGATTAAAGATGAATTAGCTGGGGCTGCACCATATGGTGAGTGGTTAGCAAGCGGTTTAGTTCGTTTAGAAGATCTTCCTGCTCGCGAACATATTATTTATCCACACTCTTCAGTTTTAAGAAGACAACGCGCATTTGGTTACACCGAAGAAGAACTTCGCGTAATTATCACTCCAATGGCAAAGACCGGAATGGAACCGCTTGGTTCGATGGGAACCGACTCTCCAATAGCTGCGATCTCTTCAAAACCGCGATTAGTTTTTGATTACTTCTCACAACTATTTGCTCAAGTTACAAATCCGCCACTAGATGCAATCCGCGAAGAACTTGTAACAAGTTTAGGTGGCTCACTAGGGCCAGAACACAATTTGCTCGATCCAGGTCCAGCATCATGTCGTCAGATTTCAATTGATTTCCCTGTAATAGATAATGACGAATTGGCCAAATTAATCGCTGCAAACGATGATGGAGATTATCCAGGTTTCGCATCTCACGTAGTTCGTGGACTCTTTCCAGTGCAAGGCGGGGGAGATGCGCTTCGTCAAAGAATTGAAGAGATTCGTAAGGAAGTATCAGAAGCAATTTCTGGTGGTGCTCGATTAATCATTCTCTCTGATCGCGATGGAGATGCTGATAATGCTCCTATACCTTCATTACTTCTTACATCTGCTGTCCATCACCATTTAATTCGCGAGAAGACTCGCACCAAAGTTGGGCTAATTGTTGAAACAGGTGAAGTTCGTGAGGTGCACCATGTTGCGCTGCTAGTTGGTTACGGCGCTGCTGCAATTAATCCTTATCTTGCAATGGAGTCTGCCGAAGATTTAGTTCGCCAAGGAGTTATTACTGGTATTACTCCAGAAAAGGCAGTAGCTAATTTAATTAAATCACTTGGAAAAGGCGTTTTAAAGGTAATGTCCAAGATGGGTATTTCAACCATCGCTTCCTATACAGGCGCACAAGTTTTTGAAGCAATTGGGCTTTCAAAAGAGTTAGTAGATGAATATTTTGTCGGCACCACTTCGAAATTGGGTGGCGTTGGACTTGAAATGATTGCCCAAGAGACCACGATGCGACATCACGTTGCATACCCTCCTGGAGGTGAGATCCCTGGTTCTCGGCGCTTAACTATCGGTGGTGAATATCAATGGCGACGTGAAGGTGAGCCTCACTTATTTGATCCTGAAACAGTTTTTGCACTTCAACATGCAACACGAAATAAGAGGTATGACATCTTTAAGCGATACACAAATCGCGTTGATGATCAGTCGAAGCGATTGATGACGCTTCGTGGACTTTTTGAATTTAAAACAGGACGGCGCGAACCGATTTCGATTGATGAAGTTGAACCGCGCGAAGCAATTATCAAACGCTTTGCAACGGGCGCGATGTCTTATGGATCAATTTCAGCGGAAGCTCATGAGACTTTAGCGATTGCGATGAACCGTCTTGGCGGTAAATCAAATACTGGAGAAGGCGGTGAAGATCCTGCTCGATATATTAAGGAAGCAAATGGAGATTCTCGTCGTTCTGCAATTAAGCAGGTTGCATCAGGTCGCTTTGGAGTAACAAGTGAATATCTTGTTAATTCCGATGATATTCAAATCAAAATGGCACAAGGTGCGAAACCAGGCGAAGGTGGACAACTTCCAGGAAGCAAGGTCTATCCATGGATTGCAAAAGTTCGTTATTCAACCCCGGGCGTTGGTTTAATTTCACCGCCACCACATCACGATATTTATTCAATTGAAGATCTTGCCCAATTAATTCATGACTTAAAGAATGCAAATAAAAATGCACGCGTTCACGTTAAATTGGTTGCTGAAGTTGGAGTCGGAACCGTTGCTGCCGGTGTAAGTAAAGCTCATGCTGATGTTGTCTTAATTTCTGGCCACGATGGCGGAACTGGCGCATCACCACTTACCTCTCTAAAGCATGCAGGTGCTCCTTGGGAGTTAGGTTTGGCGGAAACGCAACAGACTTTAATGATTAATGGACTTCGAGATCGCATCGTGGTCCAAGTTGATGGACAGATGAAAACAGGTCGCGATGTTGTTATAGCTGCGCTACTGGGCGGCGAAGAGTTTGGTTTTGCAACTGCGCCTCTTGTCGTTTCGGGGTGCGTAATGATGCGCGTTTGTCACTTAGATACATGTCCAGTTGGAGTTGCAACACAAAATCCCGAACTGCGAGCTAAATTCTCTGGCAAACCTGAGTTCGTTGAAACTTTCTTTGAATACATCGCTGACGAAGTTCGCGAAATATTGGCTTCACTTGGCTTTAAAACTTTGCAAGAGGCAATTGGCCAAGTTGAATTCCTTGATACTAAGAAAGCGATCGCGCATTGGAAAGCGAGTGGTTTAGATCTTGCACCTCTCTTGGTAGCGCCAGGTAAGAACATCACATCTCCACGCTTCAACACGACTACTCAAGACCATGGTTTAGAAAACGCCCTTGATAATAAGTTAATCGAATTAGCGAAAGCTGCTCTTGAGAAGAAAGAGCCAGTTCGAATTTCAGAGAGCATAAAGAATGTAAACCGCACTGTTGGAACTATGTTGGGAGCCGAATTGACTCGCAAACATGGTGGAGCTGGGCTGCCTAATGACACTATCGATATAACTTTCCACGGAACTGCCGGTAACTCATTTGGCGCTTTTGTTCCAAAAGGAATTACTTTGCGACTTTATGGTGATGCAAATGATTATGTCGGAAAGGGTCTATCTGGCGGTCGCGTAATTGTTCGACCAGATGAAAAAGCTCAATTCAAATCAGAAGAGAACATCATTGCTGGAAATGTAATTGGATACGGTGCAACATCTGGTGAAATTATGTTGCGAGGCGTTGTCGGTGAACGCTTCTGTGTCCGTAATTCTGGTGCAACTGCGATTGTTGAAGGTGTTGGTGATCATGGTTGTGAATATATGACTGGTGGTATTGCACTTGTACTCGGCAAGACCGGTCGCAACTTTGCAGCGGGAATGTCTGGAGGACGTGCTTTTGTACTTGACCTTGATGCTCGTTTAGTGAATACCGAAATGGTTGATGTACTAAACCTTCCTGGCGATCAAGAAGAAGTAGTTAAGAATCTAATCTCATCTTTCGTAACAGAGACTGGATCTGAGATTGGAAATTCATTACTTAAGGATTGGAACAACGCAAAGAAGCGAATCTCTCTGATCATGCCTCGCGATTATGCAAAGGTACTTAGTGCAATTGAAAAGGCAGAGCGCGAAGGCCTGCCGGTAGATAAAGTGATTATGGAGGCTATCAATGGCTGATCCAAAAGGATTTATGACGACTCCTCGTCAGACTCCAAAGCGTCGTCCAGTAGATGTTCGCATCAAGGACTGGAAAGAAGTTTATGAAGAACAGTCAATTGAGAATTTGCGCGAGCAAGCTGGTCGTTGCATGAATTGTGGAATTCCATTCTGCCACTCTGGTTGTCCGCTTGGTAATTTAATTCCAGAGTGGAATGACTTGATGTGGAAGGGCGAGAAATCCACAGCAATTGATCGTTTACACGCTACAAATAATTTTCCTGAATTTACTGGTCGACTCTGTCCAGCGCCATGTGAAACTGCATGCGTTGTCGGGATTAATCGCGATGCAGTTACCATCAAACAGATTGAGCTACGAACAATAGAAGATGCTTTTAAAGATGGTCGCGTACCTGCGCAATCTCCAGATCGAATCACCGGAAAAGTAGTTGCCATTATTGGATCTGGACCAGCTGGTTTAGCTACGGCACAGCAATTAACTCGTGCCGGACATACAGTTGTAGTTTACGAACGCGCTGACAAAGTTGGCGGATTACTTCGTTATGGAATTCCAGAATTCAAAATGGAGAAGTATGTGCTTGACCGTCGCATCAATCAGATGGAAGGCGAAGGTACTCGATTCCGTGCTGGTGTAAATGTTGGCGTTGATATTACCGGCGCAGAACTTCGCAAAAAATATGATGCAATTGTTCTTGCGGTTGGCGCAACAAAGTGGCGCGATATTGATATTCCAGGGCGCGAAAACAAGGGCATCTACCAAGCGATGGAGTATCTACCTTGGGGAAATAAACAAGGATTGAAAGAGCTTGATGGAAATCCACCAATAAATGCAACTGGAAAACATGTTGTCATTCTTGGTGGCGGCGATACCGGTGCAGATTGTTTAGGTACTGCCATTCGTCAAGGCGCTGCGAGCGTTACGCAATTAGAAATTATGCCGCGCCCTACTGAAGAACGCCCTGCTGCACAACCTTGGCCAACTTACCCAATGATTTATCGCGTAAGTAGCGCACATGAAGAGCTAGATAATCGCATCTTCTCAGTATCAACTGAAAGTTTTATCGGTGACGGCTCTGGAAATTTAAAGGCAATTAAGATTGTTGAGACTAAGTTTGAAAATGGAAAGTTTGAGAAAGTAGCGGGTTCAGAGCGAGAACTACCTGCCGATTTAGTATTTCTTGCGATGGGATTCACGGGCCCAGAGAAATCAGATTTAATTTCTCAACTTGAAGTTGAACTGGATGAACGTGGAAATATCAAACGTGATGAGAAATTTGAGAGCACTCAAGAAGGTATCTTCATTGCGGGAGATGCCGGTCGTGGACAATCACTTATCGTGTGGGCGATTGCTGAAGGTCGAAGTGTTGCAGCAGCTGTAGATACATATTTAATGGGAGATAGCGCACTTCCTGCGCCAATTGAACCTACTACAAGACCGCTAACCGTTTAATTAATTAATAAAAAGGATAGGCTTCTAACCACTATGCGTAGAGCGAAAATAGTTTGCACAATGGGACCAGCTGTTGAGGCTCCTGAGAATGTAGATCGAATCATTGCAGCTGGCATGAATATGGCTCGCCTAAATCTTTCACATGGAAGTTATGAAGAGCATCAAGCTCGCTTAGATCGGGTCCGATCTGCAGCAGCCAAAGCTGGTAAAGCGGTTGCGATTCTTGTTGATCTTCAAGGTCCAAAGATTCGCTTAGCAAGATTTGAAAATGGCCCACATGATTTGGCTCGCGGAGATATTTTCACAATTACTACCGATGAAGTTCCTGGAACTAAAGAGCGCGTAGGCACTACTTACAAAGGCCTGCCAGGGGATTGCAAGGTGGGCGATCGTATTCTCATTGATGATGGGAAAGTTGCGGTTGAAGTTATTGAAGTTAAGGGAAATGATGTTGTAACTAAGTGCGTTGAACCTGGCGCAGTAAGTAACAATAAAGGTTTGAATCTGCCTGGCGTTGCTGTTTCAGTTCCAGCGCTTTCCGAGAAGGATCAAGAAGACCTTCGTTGGGGACTTCGTGCAGGCGCAGACTTTATTGCGCTTTCATTTGTTCGCAATGCAGCAGATATTAAAGATGTGCATCGAATTATGGATGAAGAGGGAATCCGACGCCCGGTTATTGCAAAAATTGAGAAACCGCAAGCGGTTGAGAATTTGGAAGAGATTGTAGAAACTTTCGACGGAATTATGGTTGCTCGAGGTGATCTTGGTGTTGAGATGCCAATCGAAGAAGTTCCTCTAGTTCAAAAACGCTGTATTGAGCTAGCTCGTGCAAATGCAAAGCCAGTAATTGTTGCAACTCAAATGTTGGATTCAATGATCACAAATTCACGTCCAACTCGCGCCGAATCTACAGATTGCGCAAATGCAGTACTTGATGGAGCTGATGCCTTGATGTTGTCAGGGGAGACCAGCGTTGGCGCTTTTGCAATTGAAGCTGTGCAGACAATGGCTCGAATTATTGAGCGAACTGAAGAAGAGTTATTAGATCGAATTCCACCTCTTCGCACACCACCAAGGACAAAGGGTGGTGCAATTACAAAGGCGGCGAGTGAAGTTGGTCAGATTGTTGAAGCGAAACTTCTAATTACTTTCACCCAAAGCGGTGACTCTGCAAGGAGAATGTCTCGACTTCGCTCACCAATTCCGATGATTGCTATTACTCCGGAGAATGAGGTTTATAACCAACTTGCACTTTCATGGGGCGTTGAACCAATGATTACTGCGTTAGTTTCAACTACTGATGAGATGGTCCGCCAAGCTGATCGAATTATCATCGATTCTAAGAAGGCGCAGAAGGGTGATCTTGTTGTGATTGTGGCTGGTTCTCCTCCAGGAATTCCAGGTTCTATCAATGCAATGCGCGTGCATAAAGTGGGCGATGCAGTTGATGGAGTGGTCGCCGCTTACCGGAAGTAAAATATAATTCGGTTAAGCCTCGGTACTCCAACGGTAGAGAGGGCGGACTCAAAATCCGCATAGTGTCGGT
>CAYPMF010000002.1:0-25968 GCA_964411805.1 uncultured Actinomycetes bacterium
ACTTTTAAAACACCTGGCGAATTAGCGCCAGAACTTTCACGTGATGAATTCGCGCTTTACGATTTAATTTGGAAGCGCACAGTTGCATCTCAAATGTCTGATGCAAAAAAGATGCAGATGCGCGTTGACTTTGATGTTGAGACAAAGACTGGCGGAGCTGCAGTTTTCCGTGCAAATGGTTCAGTGGTTACCTTCCCAGGATTTTTGGCGGCATACGATGAAATTGTTGAAGATAAATCTGGCGAAGAAACGCCAAATGAAACTGATCGTCGTCTCCCACCTATGAAGGTTGGCGATTCAATAAAGGTTAATAACTACACCTGCGAAGGCCATGAAACAAAGCCACCAGCTCGTTACACAGAACCAACGCTTGTTAAAAAGTTAGAAGAACTTGGAATTGGACGACCTTCAACTTTCGCATCGATTATGAGCACCATTCAAGATCGCGGATACGTTTCAAAGCGCGGACGAGCACTTGTGCCAACTTTCCTCGCATTCTCTGTTACTGGATTATTGGAACAACATTTTGGAAAGTTAGTTGATTACGAATTTACTGCTTCGATGGAAGAGGATCTAGATCGCATTGCTAATGGCGACGAAGATCGCGTTAAGTGGTTAACTAAATTCTTCTTCGGTACTGATGGAAATCCCGGTCTTGAAGCGCTTGCAAATGATTTAGGTGCAATTGATGCACAACAAATTAACACCATGAAGATGGGTGAAGATATTGAGATTCGCGTTGGACGCTTTGGCGCTTATATTCAACAAGGACAGGGCGATAATCGTAAGTTTGCAAATATTCCAGAGACAATGGCGCCAGATGAATTAACACTTCAAGTTGCACTTGATTTACTTGCACAACCATCTGGCGAACGCGAACTTGGAGTTGATCCTTCAACTGGCCATCAATTAATTGCAAAGTCTGGTCGCTTTGGTCCCTATGTAACCGAAGTACTTCCAGAACCTGAAGTTATTGAAGGCGAGAAGAAGAAGCGCAAGAAGAAGGATGCGGTAAAACCAAAGACAGCATCTCTTCTTTCAACAATGTCTCTCGACACAATTACTTTAGAAGATGCACTTAAATTATTTTCACTTCCGAGAACTCTTGGTGATTACGAAGGAGTGCCAATCACAGTTCAGAATGGTCGTTACGGTCCATATATGACGCATGGAGCTGATTCCAGAACACTTACAAGTGAAGATCAACTCTTCACAATAACTTTGGATGAAGCGATTGAAATATATAAACAACCTAAGGTTCGTCGCCGCGGCGTTGCAAAACCTCCGCTAAAAGATTTAGGACTTGATCCAGCAACTCAGAAGCCTGTCTTAGTTAAGGATGGACGATTTGGCGTTTATGTAACTGATGGCGAAACAAATGCAACGCTTCGTCGTGGCGATACAGTTGAAATGTTAACTATTGAACGCGCACTTGAATTACTAGCGGGTCGACGTGCATGGGAAGCTGAGAACGGTGGTGCCCCAAAGAAGAGTAAGCGCGCAAAAAAGAGCGCTCCATCACTAACTTCAAAGACTGTGAAAGCAACTGGGAAAACTAAGAAGAAGAAAGCTGCGACTGGCGAGAGCAAGGTCGCTCAGCCGGTTTAGGCTTAACTTATGTCAACGCTTCCATATCCAGCGCCACCAGCGCAATCAGATACCAGAAGTGTTCTATCTATTCCTGCTTTCCGAAAGCTATGGAATTCAATGGCCTTTTCATCTTTTGGCGATTGGCTAGGACTCCTTGCAACTACTGCGATGGCGCAAGAATTATCAAATGGAAATTACCAAAAAGCTAACTTTGCTATTGCAGGTGTTTTCATCGTTCGATTACTACCGGCTGTTTTCTTAGGACCAATTGCTGGAGTAATTGCAGATCGCTTTGATCGCAGAAGGTTGATGATAGTTACCGACATCCTTCGTTTTGCTCTATATCTTTCAATTCCACTTGTTGGAAACTATTTCTGGCTTTATACCGCAACCGTATTGGTAGAAGCAGTGACGCTCTTCTGGTCACCGGCAAAAGAGGCATCTGTTCCAAATTTGGTTCCGAAAAATAAATTAGAAAGTGCAAATCAAGTTTCATTATTGGCAGCTTACGGAACCGCTCCGATTGCGGCGATTGTGTTCTCAATGTTGGCACTTTTCTCTACTGGTTTCACCAATTTAATTCCAAGCGAATTTGCAACCACGGCTGACCTTGCACTTTATATCGATGCGCTTTCATTCCTTTACACAGCTTGGGTGGTTTACAGACTTCGCGAAATCCCAAGAGGAGCTTCGAGTGAAGCAGCATCAAATCAAAATATTGGGCGATCGCTAATTGATGGCTTTAAATTTGTTAACTCTTCAAAAGTAATCCGAGGCCTGATTTTTGGAATGCTTGGAGCATTCTTTGCTGCCGGCGCGGTTATCGGGTTGGCCCGTACATTCGTTGGCGATTTAAATGCTGGAGATGCCGCTTACGGTATTTTATTTGGAGCGGTATTCACTGGGTTAGCTCTAGGAATATCTCTTGGCCCGAAGGTATTTGCACCATTTTCACGTCGCAGATTATTTGGCGCTTCGCTCACGATATCTTCAATATTCTTAATTTTGTTGGCGCTAATTACCAACTTAGTTTTAGCAATTATCGTAGTAATTTTCCTTGGAGCCTTTGCGGGAATTTCATGGGTTTCAGGTTTTACGATGTTAGGAAGCGAAGTTGATGACGAAGTTCGCGGCCGCACCTTTGCATTCGTGCAATCACTAATTCGAATCTCACTTGTTTTGGTTCTGGCTATTGCTCCAGTAGTTGCGGCATGGATTGGGCGCCATACCTTTAAATACAACAAACTTGAAGTTACATATAACGGCGCAGCCTTCACAATGTTGGCGGCTGGAATATTGGGAACTTTGGTTGGTATCGCATCGTATTTTCAGATGCGCGATCGACCAACTGTTTCACTTTGGTCGGATGTCGCCGCAGCGTTCCGAGGTGAACTAGGAAGTCACAGAGGTGTAGAGCACCTGGGAATCTTTATCGCCTTTGAAGGTGGCGAAGGTTCTGGAAAATCAACTCAAGTTAAACTTTTAAAGAACCATCTGGAATCAATTGGTGAAACAGTTCTACTAACTCACGAACCTGGTGAGACTGAACTTGGAAAGAAACTTCGCCAAATTCTTTTATCGCCCGAGACTGGAGATATTTCACCGCGTTCGGAAGCTTTGCTATATGCAGCAGATCGCGCAAACCATGTAGCTAAATTAATAAAGCCAGCGTTAGATAAAGGTGAAGTTGTAATTACCGATCGCTATATGGATTCTTCGATTGCATATCAGGGTGCGGGACGAGTTCTGCAATCTGCGGAAATTGCAAGAATTTCTAGATGGGCGACCGAGACTCTCTATCCAGATCTAACAGTTGTTTTAGATATTCCAGCTGAAATTGGACTCTCACGTTTCACCGAGCGTGATCGCTTAGAAGCTGAACCGCTAGCATTTCATGAAAGAGTACGTCAAGAATTTCTTGTACTTGCAAAGAGTGATCCGGAACGATATTTAATTGTTGATGCGCGCCAAACTATTGAAGAGATTTCATCTGCCATTGTGGATCGCGTAAGTTCAATTTCCAAGTTAAAAATTAATCAAAAGCGTAAGTAAATGTCGGTCTTTGATTTATTAATTGACCAAGATCAAGTTGTAGAAGTTTTAAGCGGCGCTGTGGCTGCGTCACGTGATGATAAAAATAAATCCCAAGTAATGACTCATGCTTGGTTATTTACTGGACCGCCAGGATCTGGAAGAAGTAATGCAGCCATTGCTTTTGCGGCGGCACTTGTCTGCGAAAAAGCAGGCTGTGGTTCTTGCAGCAATTGCAAGAGCGCACTTGCTGGAACACATGGCGATGTTGAGTTAATTAGAACTGAAGGGTTATCAATAAAAATTGATGAAATTCGTGAGTTAATTACTCGCGCCGCTTGGGCCCCATCAACTGGCGATTATCGAGTTGTAGTTATTGAAGATGCAGATCGCTTAACTGAATCTGCTGCAAATGCGCTTTTAAAGGCAATTGAAGAACCTGGTGCTCATACCGTTTGGCTACTTTGTGCACCAACCGCAACCGATGTATTGCCAACAATTCGTTCGCGAGTTCGCTCACTCGTGCTTCGAACGCCATCAATTGAATCTGTAGCGCAACTTTTAATCAGAGAAGGAATTTCTCAATCAATGGCGGAATTTGCTGCGCGTGCTGCAGGTGGACATGTTGGTCGTGCCCGATACTTAGCAAAGAGTCCAGAAGCTAGATCGCGTCGCGAATCTATTCTTAAATTAGCGCTCTCAGTAAATGACATCGCAAGTGCTTATAGATCAGCCGGACAATTAGTTGATGCAGCAAAGAACGAGGCAGAAGAAGTTGCAGAAACACGAGATGAAGAAGAGCTAAAAGCGCTTAAGGAAGCTTGGGGCCAAACTGGAAGTCGCTTGGCACAAGGTGGATCTAAAGCTGTAAAAGAATTAGAGAAAGAACAGAAATCTCGTTCCACAAGAATGGTGCGTGACTATTTAGATCAAGCGCTTCTAGATATCATTACGTTGTATCGAGACGTTTTGTTAGTTCAATCAGGCAAATCAGATTCAACCGTGAATTCCGATTTAACAAATGAGATAGAGAAGGTTGCTGCAAGTACAACTTCAGAGAGTACTTTAAAGAAAATTGAAGCCATCATGAAGGCTCGGGTGAATTTGGCTCATAATGCGGCTCCGCTATTAACAGTGGAGGCGATGATGGTGCAACTTAAGTGAAACGTAAGATCGAATTAATTTTTGCAGGAGCGCTAGCCCTTGTAATTGCTTTATCAGCGATAAATTTTAAAGCAAATAAACCAAGTGAAATAAAAGCTCCATGGACGATGGCAAAATTTAATTCTCAACAAATTAAATGGGAGAGTTGTTATGACTCTTTCCAATGTGGCTCATTCTTAGTGCCAATTGATTATCAAAATTTAAAAATGGGCACATTCCGCCTACAGGCCCTGCGCCATCAAGCTTTAAATAAGAAGGCGCGCATTGGTTCAATCTTGGTAAACCCAGGAGGACCTGGAGGTTCGAGCTATGACTTCGCGATGAGCGCCAACTCGATAGTTTCCGATGCAATTAATGAGAAGTTCGATGTAATCGGCTTTGATGGCCGCGGCATTGGAGAATCCGAGCCAATCCGGTGTCTAAGTGACAAAGAAGAAGATGACTTTATAAATGTCGATGGTGATGCTACTTCTCTTGAACAGGTGGAAAAAGTTAAATCAATAGCGCAAAGTTTTGCTGAAAAATGTGCCGCAAAAGCTGGAATAAAGCTTGGCCATCTGAGCACTTTTGAGACCGCAAAAGATATGGAAATTCTTCGAAATATTTTAAGAGAACCAAAGTTAAATTTCCTTGGCAAAAGTTACGGCACATATCTTGGTGCAATCTATATTTCACTTTTCCCAGAAAAGGTTGGACGATTTGTATTAGATGGAGCAGTTGATCCAAATATTTCAATTCGCGATCAAAGTCTCAACCAAGCAGTTGGCTTTGAAAAATCATTAGATAGTTACTTGGCATTTAGTAAAAAATTTACCAAATCTGAAATCCAAAAGTTCATCGAGAATAGCGGTTCCAATCCGCTAAAAAATAAGAGTGGCCGCGCACTTTCCAGATCTTTATTGGTCACTGCGTTGGCGGCTTCGTTGTATGACAACGTTCTTGGTTGGCGCAATCTGGATGTTGGATTAACAAATGCAATCCATAAAGGCGATCCGGATCGTCTCTTAACAATTGCTGATGAATACAACAATCGTGATGTGAATGGCCACTATTTTAATAATCAAAATGATATTGGTATTGCAATTAATTGCCTGGACTGGAATACACGAGATTCTTTTGAAGAGATAACAGCCGATGCCGAAAATTTTATAAAGGCATCAGAAACTTTTGGGAAATATATAGCTTATTCAAGTTTGCCATGTACTTATTGGAAAGCTCCACCGCTGCAACCAAATCTGCCATTTGAAAGCGTTAAATCTTCACCGTTTTTAATTATTGGAGTTACGAAAGATCCAGCTACTCCATATGTGTGGTCGCAAAATCTAGCGAATGAGTTTCCAAATTCAACGCTACTAACTTTGAACGGCGAGGGGCACACTGGCCACAACCGTGGAAACAGATGCATCGATTCGAAAGTTGATGCATATTTTTTGACCGGCAAGGTGCCAGAACCGGGTATTTCATGCGGGAGCGGTGGTAATTAGCACCCCTTTGGATGGTGCAAAATTCTGCCATGCGTTTAGACCATGTCTCCTATGTAACTTCCCACGATCAACTTTCCGACACAGTTCAACGTCTCGGTGCTCGCCTTGGAAGCACATTCGTAGATGGTGGAGTTCATCCACGTTTTGGAACTCGTAACTTCACACTTCCATTACAAAATGGAAGATATCTTGAAGTTGTTTGCCCGCTTGATCACCCAGCAACAGATGCTTCACCATTTGGTAAAGCAGTTTCACGCCGTGCAGCAGAAGGCGGAGGTTGGCTTACTTGGGTTCTAGCTTCAGATGATTTAACAGATATCGAAAAGAAATTAGGACGCGATGCAGTTGAAGGTCATCGCAAGAAGCCGGATGGCGGAGATCTTTCTTGGAAGCAAATAGGAATCATTGAGTTATTAGAAAATCGCCAACTTCCATTCTTTATCAAGTGGCTAACTCTTGATCACCCATCAACAGATGGAAAAGCGGTTTCAAAAATTACAAAACTTGAAATTGCAGGCGATAAAAATGCCTTGACTAATTGGGTCGGAAGCGATCTTCAAAAAGTTATAGGTAGCGATATCGAAGTTGTCTGGGTAGATCCTTCAGTTAATGATGGCGAAGAGGGAATTGTTGCTGTTTACCTTCAAACTCCAACAGGCGAAATTCGTCTAGATTAATCTAGATTAAATTCGAAAAACCAGCCTTGCGCTTAAAGCTTTCAATAGCAATTGCGAAGCTTGCAGGCTTTGCTTCACAAAAGTTACTACGGAAATCTGGAGCAACGATTCCAGGCAAAATTCTTCTTAAAATATATCCAGCAGCGCTAAAGCAGCTTGGTAAAAACCGAACCATAATTTTGGTCTCAGGCACGAATGGGAAGACCTCAACCACTAGAGCTGTTGCTAAGAGCGTTTCCAAAAAAGGAACTCTTGTAACAAATAGCACGGGCTCAAATCTCGATCGCGGTGCAGCAACCGCTCTAATGGCTAAAAGTGATTATGCAGTGCTGGAAGTAGATGAACTACACCTAACAAGAGTGGCTAGCGAGCTTCAACCAACAGTCATTCTGCTTCTCAATCTAACAAGAGATCAACTTCATCGAATGCATGAGGTAAAAAAGGTTGCTAGACGTTGGTTTGACCTAGCTACTTCTTTACCAAATACCACTTTTATCGGAGATATTGATGATCCATTTGTTGCTTATGCGCTAACAGGAGCAGCAAAAAAATTAAAGATAAGTTTTGGTGGAAGACGCCATGAAGATGGAGCAGTCTGCCCAGCATGTGGAAAATATTTAAAGTGGAGCAGGAATGGCTTTAGTTGCACTTGTGGTTTAAGCAATAAAGAAGCGGATATCGAGCTAAGCGCGGAGTCCGCTGCACTTCGTAATGCACAATTAGCAAATATTGCAGCCAAAGAAATTGGCGCGAAGGCGATTGAGATAGATGAAGCTGCGCTAGAGAGATCTGCACAACTTGAAATTGGTGGAGTAAAAACAAAAATTCGATTGACAAAGAATCCTGCTTCTTGGCGGGAAGCTCTTCGCGGTGTAAGCAAAAATAAAGTGATACTAATATTAAATGCACGAGAAGTTGATGGCATTGATACATCTTGGCTCTGGGATATTGATTTCTCATCACTTAAAAATAAAGAAGTAGTAGTTACGGGTGAGCGTGCCCTTGATATGGTCTATCGATTACATGTGCAGGGAATTGTAAGTAAAGATTTCAAAGATTTTGATAGTGCTGCAAAGAGTTTTACGCCCGGAAGCGAAGTTGATGTTTTAGCTGCCTATACTGCATTTCATGGGTTGGTGAAAGCATGAAAATAAATGTAGTTCGAATTCATAATGAGCTACTTGGCACATATGGCGATCAAGGAAATGCCGAAGTTTTAGAATTTCGCGGCCGCTATCTAGGAATTACTGCAAATATCGTAGATGTGTCATACCGAGATTCAATTCCCACTAATGGAGATATTTATTTACTAGGTGGCGCAGAAGATGCTGCGCAAATTTTAAGTATTGAAGCGCTAAAGCGTGATGAAGAAACAATTAATTTAGTTTTAGAGCGGGGTGCAGTTTTCTTAGCCGTTTGTGCTGGTTTCCAATTGCTTGGCAATACATTTTATGCTGATGGCAGGGAGCTTGCAGGCCTTGGATTATTGGATGTTGATTCCGTTCCTGGCGAGAAGAGATGTGTAGGAGATATCAAAACACAATTTTTGGGAATGGATTTTGATTTAACGGGATTTGAAAATCATTCTGGGCAAACGATTTTGGGCCCAAACGCAACTCCACTTGGTAAGGTAAAAATTGGCTATGGAAATGGCGATGGAAAATTTGATGGCGCTATGAGCGGCAACATCTTTGGTACTTATCTTCACGGGCCAATTTTGGCTCGCAATCCAGAATTTGCAGACCTATTATTAAATCGCGCAGTTGGAAGAAAGTTCACTACCTTTGAAGATCCCGTTGCTAATCGTTATGCGAATTGGAGAAGGAAAGTCACCAAGTAAATGTTGGAATTAATAAAAGTATTTCCAGCATTTTTCTTAACTGCACTATTGCTCGCAATTGTTCCTGGACAAGGCGTTGCAATGGTTCTTCGCCAAAGCATTGTTGGCGGTAAGAAACCTGCCTTTTACGCGGTACTTGGAAACTCATCAGGTCTATTGATTTGGGGCGCAGCATCTGGAATTGGGTTATCTGCAATTTTTGCTAAATCTCCCTTGGCTTTTAATATTTTAAAATATGCCGGAGTGCTTTATTTAGGATTTCTCTCTTTTCAGACACTATTAGAATTAAAGAAAGAATTTGGGAAATTTGATTTTTCAAATAGCATAAAAGTTAAATTTGGTGAGGCATTTAGAGTTGGGCTTTTTACAAACTTAACCAATGTAAAAGCTGCGGTATTTGCTGTGGCATTTATTCCGCAATTTGTACCTATAAACTTCAATTTGGGATTTGGAATATTTATTCTCTCCTGTGTACAAGCATCTGCTTCCTTATCTTGGTATAGCTCACTTATTTTGGCGGTAGATAAGGCGGCAGTATTTTTAGAGCGACCTAAGGTTAGAAGGGCTCTAACTGGAATTTCTGCTTTGGGAATACTAGCCCTTGCTATTGGCCTGCTTCTTACCAAACCTCGATAAAAGTAGCGAAAAGGTTAGGGCAATAACGCTGACCGAAATATCATTTAATTTATTAATTAAAATATCTAGTAACAATAAAATAATTGGAGCAGTCAGAGCTGCATAAGAAAGCACTCTACGAGTATCGCCTTTAATTAGCAATCTCGTCAGGTATGGAATATATATCCCAAAACCAATAATCGCCCCACTCACATTTACCCAAGGCCCAATTAAAAAAGCAGATCCAATTGCAACAAATATCTTCACATATTTCGAACTACTTAATATCTTTCGAGCAACAAAGAATGAAGTGATAATTCCGATTTCAACAAAAGGCGCGAAAACCTTTACATGGTGTTTATTTAATTCAGTAAACGAGCCTAGAAGCCAGAAAGTGCTGTCATGATCTGTGTTTTTCGTTAAGAAAATAATAGGAGTACTCAAAATAAAGGTTAATAAAATTCCATTTATTAAAAATTTATTTTTAATTGAATCAAAAATATAGAAAGTCACTAGTGCGAAAAGAACAGAAATCAATATTCCAATTCTTGAACCAAATTCATTGCCTAGTTTCAAGCTAACAATTGAACCGAGTGCGGCTCCGGATGTGAGACCCATTAGACCTGAGTCGGCGAATTCATTCTTATAGAAACCTTGAAAGAGGGTGGCTGTGATCCCAAGGCCGGCTCCGATAATTATGAGCCCAATCCCGCGGGAGGTTGGTTGCACCGCCTGAATTGAGTGGTTATGAATTATAAAGATTGCTGAGAGTATTAATAAAAGACCGAAATAAAGTAGCGCTCTCTTCACTTGCAAATCATAATTATCTTCTTGAACTAGTCAACGTTGGAGGATATAAATGAAGGCACAGATTGCAATCATCGCAGGAGGTTTGGCTATTGCAGCTGGAGTTGCATATGCAGAGCTAAAACCTGCAAGCACTGCTCCAACTATGCCTGCAACATCTCAAAGTTCAGATCCAAATGGCTCAACAGCGCAACAGACACAACCAAATAGTCAATCAAATGGTCAAAGTGCTCCTTCACAAAACCAACAGAAGTTAACTAATCCAAATACCAATTCAAATATTCGCCCTAAAGTTCCAAGTGGTGGTGGCGAAGGCGGAGAAGGTCGCGAAGGTGGCGAGCATGGTGGTTGGTTTGGATTTGGCGAAGACGACGATTAATTAACGCTGGATTTAATTAACGCAAGGAATTCCAGAGCCATCAACTGGTTTGCCATTCGCTTGGCTAATTAATGAAGTTTTCTTCGGCTTTGGAGTTGGCGAAGCAGAACCCTTTGGAGTTGGCTTCGGATAGAAGAGTTCTTGCACATAGTTCTTTACTTTAATTTCATCTATCAAATTCACTGATTGACTATTACGCATTACATAACCTTCAATAGGAAGAGTATGGAAGGTGATATTTCCACCGGTTAGTGATTTTGCCTTAGGTAAGAATCCAAGTACATCAAAGCCTTGGTCGATAACCACATCTTTCTTTGCAACATTTAGTAGCGCTGAAATCTTTCCAATATCTCCAAAGATTCCTTGGGTGCGGAATTTTGTAATAACACCAGTGATAAATGCTTGTTGGCGATGAGTTCTGTCAAGATCGCCATTTGGTAAGCCATGGCGCTGGCGAACAAATTTAAGAGCGTCCACGCCAGAAATTGTTTGAAGTCCAGCAGGGAACTTGGCTCCCGAGTAGTGCGCATCATCAACTGCGTTCTTCAAGCAAACTTGAATACCACCGAGAGCTTCAGCTAAATCATAGAAACCAACTAAATTAACTTCAGCAAAATGATCAATTGGAACATCTAGAAGTGCCGAAATAGTTTTAATTGTTGCTGTTCTACCGGCTTCGCGTGCTTGATGTTCGCGATCTGGATTCTTTATGCCTAATTTATAAAGCCTGGAATCTTCGGCATATTTTGCGTAGCCGTATGCCTCTTTAATCTTTTTATATCCAAGGCCAGGAACATTCACATAATCATCGCGAGGTATCGATACTGCAATTGCTTTCTTTCCATTAGATGGAATGTGAATCAGTATCATCGTATTTGTGTTGTAACCACCAACCGCACTTGTAGATCCAACATGCATATAGTTGAGGAGCTTGCGCGGTAAATTATTTCCATCGTTATCGCGGCGACTATCTAGGCCAAGTAGAAGAATATTTGTCCCGCCATCTGTTGATTGGCGCGCGCCTTCAAGCGCTTTAGATCTTGGGATCGCCTTAGTCGCAGTTTTATTTACGAACATAACTGCGGTTGATGTTAGGACTATTCCAAGCGATGCAACGATCGCGATAATTCGTCCCCATTTACGCATAATCACCAAGTCTATAGGCTGAAGGGATGATTGCCACTTCAAATAAAGCAAAGCTGGTCCTTGTTTATTTAGGAATAATTCTCTCCTTCATTTCTTATGAGATTTTTAACAAAATAAGCCCAACTTACCCGCCGCTAATTATGCGCGGGTGGCTTGATGAAAAAATACCTATAATTCCAATTTTTGTCTTTCCTTATTTAAGTTTTCATATTTTGGCGGCATTTATTGTCCCCTACATTTCTTATCGGGTAGCAGGCATTAAGGCATTTTTGGTAAATGGCATATCAATAATTGTTGGCCAACTTATTCTCGATATTGCATATGCATTCTTTCAAACTGAAGTTCCAAGGCCCGTTTTATCAGATTCATCTAATTTGAATTGGATTTTGGTTCACGTCATTTGGGGAAATGATCGCCCGCTAAATGGTTTTCCTTCTAACCACGTAACTTGGTCAGTTATTTCGATTATTGCAATCTGGCGATTACGAGAGAAAATGAAATGGTGGTCATACATTCTAATCGTATGGTTTATTCTGATAATTCCTGCGACGGTTTTTCTAGCCCAACACTTTTTGATTGATATTTATGGGGGAATTTTGGTTGCCTTCACCGTTTATTGGGCGTGTGCCTTCATAATTGAAAAACCGGACCTTAATATTTATCGTAGTTAGTACAATCCGGAGATGAAAAAATCCAAAAACTTTAATGATTGGCTTGCGCGCAAAATAACTGATGGCGTTGCAACAATGTGGTGCGCCTATCTATTTGCAATTTTGGCACTAATTTCACTACCTGCTGCGATCAAGACGCATGATGTGGTGACAATCGTGGCTTGGGTTGCGCAAACCTTTTTACAGTTAGTTTTGCTTTCAATTATTATGGTTGGGCAAAATTTGAATTCGGTTGGCGTTGAGAAGAAGATTAATGAAACTCACGCTGCTTCACTTGGCGAATTTGAATTAGCTAAAGAGGCTCGCGAAATTGCAAATAAAGAGTTAGCTGAATTAAAGATTATCGCAAGTGAAATTCACCGAGTGCTTAGGGATATTGAAGGCAAAAAACCTTAATGCAAGTTGGACTTTTACTTAAGTACCCGTATTTAAAGCGTTATTACGCTGCACGTTTCATATCAAATTTTGGAAATGGAATGTCACCAGTTGCACTCGCTTTTGGTATTTTGCATTTAAAAAATGGTTCGCCAACTTTGCTTGGCTGGATCCTTGCTAGCTCAACTATTGCAATGCTCATAGTCGTGCCTTTTGGTGGCGTTATCGCAGATAAGTTTGGAAGAGCGCGAATGGCAGGTATTGCTGACACCTGGGGTTCTCTAGGTTTATTCATACAAGCCACATTCTTTATAAGAGGTGATGTACCACTCTGGTTAATGTTGGTTGTCAATATAAATTTTGGTTTGATGTGGGGAGTCTTTTGGCCTGCAAGTTCAGGAATTATTCCAGCGCTAGTTCCTGAAGAAAATTTGCAGAAAGCAAACGCATTTGGTCAATTCTTCACAAATAGTTCGATGATTTTGGGTGCAGCAGTTGCAGGAATTTTAGTATCGCAATTTGGCGCTGGCTGGGCGTTATTAATCGATGCCGCTACCTTTTTGATTTCTGGAATACTTGTTTTAAGTTTCGCAACTAAAGTACATACCAAGTCTGAAAGTGAAAGTTCAATGCTTCATGACTTAAAACATGGTTGGAAAGTTTTTCTTTCTTATCGCTGGATTGTTGTTGAAGTTGCTGGTTTCTCAATAATAGTAATGGCGTGGGCTTGGGGTGAAAATGTACTTGGACCCTTGATTGCACTTGAACATTTCAATGGTGCGAAATCTTGGGCACTTGTTTTAACTTTAGAATCAATTGGATTGGTAATTGGATCTTTAATTGGCATGCGCGTTAAATTTAAATACCCAATGCGCACCCTTACCTTGCTAACGCTCTTCTTCGCTGTCTATATGTACTCAATGGTTGCGCCACAACCACTCTGGTTTATTGCAATCTCTGCCTTCTGTTGGGGAATTGTCTTAGATTTATGGGCGAGTATTTGGCCAACAGCTCTTCAAAGAACTGTTCCGCGCGAAACTCTTTCGCGAATTTCATCTTTTGATGCAATGGGATCTCTCTTATTGCGTCCGGTTGGCTTAGCTATTGCGGGGCCGATCTCTTCATGGCTTGGAATCCCCAGAGCGATGGAGTTGGCTGCCGCGATTACAGTAACCATGGTCCTTGTGATGCTTGCCGTACCAGAGGTGCGGAGAATGCAGATGCCTTCTCAGGAAATTTTGAATTAGCGTTAATAAAGGCTTAAGGTCTTTTATATTAAATCGCAGAGTGAATATCAATCTACGGAGGGTTAAAGATATGAAGAGCACCTTTTCAAAGGTAGCTATTGGTTTCTTAATCGGAGCCACAACAGTTGGCGGGATCGCTACTGCTGCAAATAATTGGGGTAAATCTGTAACTACGGCGTGCGTTGATAATAAAACTGGGGCGCTCTATGCCTCAACCGGAACTTGTTCTAAATCAAGGACGGCAGTAACTCTGGGTGGTACCCCAGGCACAATTAACGGTGTTGTTAGCCAAATCTTTCCTTCACTCGTAACTGTCAAGACAACCACTGCAAATGGCGGTGGAAATGGATCTGGTTCAATCTTTAAAACCGACGCTAATAACTCATGGATTGTTACAAATAATCACGTAATTGACGGTGCGACAACAATCTCTGTCGAAATGGATAATGGCGAAGAAGTTCCTGCAACGCTTGTTGGGAAAGATGCGAGTTATGATTTGGCTGTTATAAAAATTGGACTAGGAAATCAACCAATAATTTCATTTGGGGATTCTTCTTCAATTCAAATCGGCGATCCAGTTATTGCATTTGGTTCCCCTCTTGGGCTAAGTCGCACTGTTACAAGTGGAATAGTCTCTTCATTAAACCGACCTGTAACAACGGGGCAAACTGGAAATACTGATTCTTATGTTGATGCAATTCAAACTGATGCTGCAATTAATCCTGGCAATTCAGGTGGACCACTTACTGATTCACAGGGAAGATTGATTGGAATTAACTCTGCCATAGCAACGCTTGGAAGTTCCGTTGGCGGTCAAAGCGGATCAATCGGATTAGGTTTTTCTATTCCGATAAATGAAGCAAAACGCATTATCAATGAAATTCTTGCAAATGGTAAGGCAACTCGTCCCGTACTTGGTGTCTACTTTGACTCAACATATACAGGCAAGGGTGCAAAAATTTCTGGAACAACTAATGGTGATGCTGCTGCCGCAGCTGGCATTGCAGCTGGTTCGATCATCACTCAAATTGATGGGAAGCGAATTACTGATCACGTAAGTGCGATTGTGAGAATTCGTGCCCACGCACCAGGGGACAAAATCACTCTTGTGTTAACCCTTCCAACAGGGGGAAGTAAGAGTTACTCCATAACTTTGGGTTCAGCGACCTCTAACTAGCCGTTAAAGTTCAGCCTATGTCCAAAGATGCAATGTGGTGGAGACAGGCTGCGATATATCAGATCTATCCAAGATCTTTTTATGATTCAAATGGCGATGGAATTGGCGATATAAATGGAATTACTGAAAAAGTTCCATATCTAAAATCGCTGAACATTGATGCGGTTTGGTTAAGCCCGTTCTATCCGTCAGCGCTAGCTGACGGCGGATACGACGTCGATGATTATCGCGACGTTGATCCAAAACTTGGAACGCTAAAAGATTTTGATCGAATGATTAAAGCTCTTCATAAAGAAGATATCTCAGTCATAGTAGATATCGTTCCAAATCATTCTTCTAATCGCCACAAGTGGTTTAAGGAAGCTCTTGCATCTGCCCCAGGATCAAAGGCGCGAGATCGTTATATCTTTAGAGATGGTCGAGGAAAGAATGGTGAACTTCCACCAAATGATTGGCCATCACACTTCGCACCAAGTGCATGGACTCGAACAACTAATCCAGATGGCACCCCAGGACAATGGTATTTACATTTATTCGCACCTGAACAACCTGATTGGAATTGGGACAATCGTGAGGTAGAAGAAGATTTCTTAAAGACAATTCGTTTCTGGTCTGATCGTGGCGTTGATGGTTTCCGCATCGATGTTGCGCACGCACTTAAGAAAGATTTGAAGAAAATCTACACAGCTAAAAAAACCACAACCGATTCATTTAAAATCGTTCAAAACGGCAAAGATGTTCTGTTTGATCGAAATGAAGTTCATAAGGTTTATCGCGAGTGGCGCAAAATATTTAATGAGTATGACCCACCGAAATTTGCTGTGGCTGAAGCTTACGTTCGCGCGAAGCGCCGCACACTTTATGCACGCCCAGATGAGCTCGGACAGGCATTTAACTTTGATCTATTAGGTGCAGATTACGACGCAAAGCAATTTAAGAAGGTAATTACAGAGAACCTTCGTCTAGCTAAGAGCGAAGGATCTTCTTCCACTTGGGTCCTGGATAACCACGACAGAGTTCGCCATGCGACTCGTTATGGTTTGCCAAAGAAGTTTGATCTACGTATGTGGTTATTGTCAGATGGCAAGAGTCAGGCAGTTGACCGCGAACTTGGTTTACAACGTGCTCGCGCCTCAACTCTCTTCTTATTAGCGCTTCCAGGCTGCACATATATGTACCAAGGTGAAGAACTTGGCCTATTTGAAGTTGAAGATTTAAAGCACGAAGATTTGCAAGATCCAACTTGGCATCGCAATGTCATAAAGAAGATGCGCAAAGAGAAGCCAAGTGGAATTTCATTGATTCACACAGAAAAGGGTCGTGATGGTTGTCGCGTTCCACTTCCTTGGGCACCGGTTGGAAAATCATTTGGCTTTAGCCAATCTGGAAAGTCTCACCTGCCACAGCCAGCTTGGTTTAAAGATTTTGCAGTTGCAATGCAGAGCGGCATAAAAGGAACAACACTTGATATGTATCGCGAAGCGCTTGCACTGCGTAAGAAAATTCAAACCGAAGAAGAGTTACGTTGGATTCCAACTAAAAGCGTTGAGGTACTTCACTTTGCAAGACCAAATGGATGGAATTGCATTATGAATTTCAATTCAAAACCTTACAAAATGCCTAAGGGTGAAATTCTTATTTCAAGTGGACCGCTTAAAGCCGGAAAGATTCCACCCAATACAACTATTTGGTTTAAAGCTTAAAATCGGTTACGGATTTCCCAAAGATCAGGGAACACCGGACTAAATAGAGTCGAGGCTAAATAACCAACGCCACTAGAGCCACCAGTTCCAACTTTGTGGCCAATAGTGCGCTCAACCATCTTTACATGGCGATATCGCCATTCTTGTAAACCTTCATCAAAATCAACCAATCGTTCGCAGATCATGGAGCTTTCTGGATCCTTACGATGAACTTCAACCAAAATATCTTGAACCTCTTGGTTTGGTTGATAGGCGATTGAAAAATCTCGGTTTAAATATTTATCGGGTATCGCATGTCCGCGTTTTGAGAGATAAACAAGAGCAGAATCCCAAACAGAGCGCTCTCTCTTAATCTTTGAAATTTTTGATTGAATTTCTTTTGGAAGGTGGCTATCCATCTTTGAATCGCGGCGTCCAAGGTGCGCTTCTAATTCGCGGAATTGCGCCGATTGAAAACCAGATGATGCAGATAGGCGTCCGCGGAAAGAATTAAATTGCAGCGGCGTCATGGTTTCTAAAATATCTACTTGGGATACACAAGTCTTCATAATTGTACGAATGCGACCAATTAGAGAGAGCGAGCGATGAGTATCTCCGGCTTCTAAAGATTTTTGCGCTGCTGCAACTTCGTGCATAATCTGTTTAAACCAGAGTTCATAAGTTTGATGAATGATTATGAAGAGAAGCTCATCATGCTCTGGGCCATCTGAAAGCGGTTTCTGTAACTTAAGTAGATCATCAACAGCCAAATAGGAAGAATATGTAAGCGCTGAATCAAATTCACTCATGTAACTCTCGTTCCACTCTCTTTGATCTCTTTATATTTCTTAGTTGCAACCAATTCCCGCAAGCGATTAAAGCCATCCCAAACTTCTGTATATGAAGTTGCGAGTGGTGAAATTGCTAGTCGTATTGAATTTGGAACTCGGTAATCCGGAATTACATCCACAAATTGGCGAAGGCCTACCGCAATCTCTTTTGCATCTGGATGAACAAGTGAAACATGTCCGCCACGCTGTTTTGGGTCGCGAGGTGTATTTAGCGTGAACCCCAAATCCTTTAACCAAGCTTCATAAAGAGAAATCATCATCTCAGTTCCAATCGCGCACTTATTTGCAATTGCTTCAATGGTTACCTCTTCAATCATTGAAAAGGCTGAATTAATACAACGAAGTCCAATAATTGATGGGCTTGCAATTTGGAAGCCACGAATATCTTGAGATTTTTCAAAGATTGGTCCCATTTCAAATTGATCGCGCTGAGCAAACCAACCTTGAATAGGCGCTTGTAATTCATTTTGAATTTTCTTAGATACATATAGCCAAGCAGGTGCGCCTGGACCTGAGTTTCCATATTTATAGGTACATCCAACTGCCAGATCTACACCATTTGCATCAAAGTTCATTTCGATCGCACCAACTGCATGGCTAGCATCCCAAATAGTTAGCGCCCCATATTTGCGAACTAGATCGGTAATTGCCTTTATATCTGAACGCGCACCAGATCGATATTGAATGACTTCAAGAGTTACAAAAGCAACGTCATCAGACATATAACGCTCCAAAATTTCTGGAGTTATCTGCTCATTTACAGCTTCGCCACCTTCTTCGTTATTTATTGTAATTAGATTGAGACCAAATTGATCTGCTACTCCCTGCAATATGTATCGATCAGTAGGAAAGTTTGCTGAGTCAATAATTATCGTTTTACGTCCAGGTCGCGCACGGAGTGCAGCACCAATTAATTGATAAAAATTAACTGAAGTTGTGTCGCAAGCCAATACTTGGCCAGCTGCAGCACCGAGAGCTGCTCGACCAATTAAATTCCCTGTTTTTTGCGCTTCATCAATCCAGGTTCCCCAACCTTCCACAACTTGCGTTCCCCACTCATCCATCAGGAATGAATTAATGGCTGTAATTGTCTTCTTTGGAAGACGACCAAGTGAGTTGCCATCCAAATAACAAATTTCAGGATTAGTAATGACAAATTCACTTTTATATTTGGCTAGTGAATCTTTCGCATCTAAATCTTGGGCATATGATCTATCGGTCACGGACATGTCACGCACTCTAGCGGTCAGTGCTTTATAGTTAAACAGTGCAGAGCGAACATTCCAAGATTGCCAGACTAGAGGCGCTTGCAGCGCTATCTGGCGTAATGATTGCTCTTCAATCTCGTGCAAATGGCGAACTTTCACATAGATTAAATAACAGTATAGAAGCGGCCTTTGTCTCTTTTTCTTCGGGCCTTATGGTTTTAATAGTCATCGCAATATTTAGTGCGCAAGTTCGAAGAGGGATGGGAAATTTAAAGGCCGCACTTAAAGATGGACGTATTCCTTGGTGGCAAGTTCCAGCCGGTGTATTAGGCGGTTTATTTGTCGCACTGCAAACTCAAACGGTTCCATTACTAGGCGTAGCAATATATTCAGTTTCATCAATTGCTGGACAAACAGCCGTATCTTTATTTGTAGACCGCGTCGGATTAACTGGTGGCGGTAAGAAACCAATTTCAAAGCGGAGAGTAGCTGCGGCAGTTGTGACAGTCGGCGCAGTTTTGGTTTCAGTACTAGATAAATTTAGCGTTTCAACCTTTTCGCTCTTTGCCGTGTTTCTTTCGCTGGCAGCGGGCGCAATGGTTGGGGTACAACGTGCGCTAAATGGTCAGATTAATGAACATACAAAAGTTAGCTTCTCGACCTCACTATTAAATTTCATAATGGGAACAACTACTCTCTCAGTGATTTGGATACTTGGAATTCTCTTTGCAAATGGCAAAGTAAATCCATTACCTGGTTGGAACTTACTTCTTTACACAGGTGGATCAATTGGAGTTGTTTACATTGCCTTTACTTCAACCATCGTCCAACATCTTGGCGTTCTTACCTTTACGCTTTTTAGCGTTGGGGGAACTTTGATTGGTTCGCTACTAATTGATTTATTTATGCCAAGTCATGGAGTTGGCGTTTCTTGGTATTTGGTAACCGGAATTGCGATGACTTATTTAGGTGTGATGATCGGTGGACAGTCGCGCTTATTTAAGCGTTAGATTTTCCGATACTTTTAACGGCTTCAGCAACTCTTGTAACAACATTTGCATCGAAGACGCTTGGCACAATGAAGTTTGCATTTAATTGTTCATCACTTACACATGTAGCAATCGCGTTAGCAGCCGCTATCAACATCTTGTCATTTATCTTTGTGATGCGCGCATCTAGCAGTCCCCGGAAAATACCTGGAAATGCCAGCACATTATTAATTTGATTAGGTTGATCGCTACGGCCAGTTGCTACAACCGCTGCATATTTACGCGCAACCATTGGATCAACTTCTGGATCTGGATTTGCAAGCGCAAAGACTATGGAGCCATTAGCCATTGCGGCGACATCGGCTTCCGCCAAAATATTTGGTGCGCTCACTCCAATAAAAATATCTGCGCCCTTCATTGCTTCATGGATATCGCCTTTAAATGAACCAGGAGAACAGTTATCAACAAACCAAGTTCTAACTGAATCATCGCCCGGCTTGTGGTCACAAACTAAACCATCCTTATCAAAGCCAATAATATTTTTTGCACCTGAAGCAACAAGTAGGCGAGCAATTGCAGTTCCAGCTGCTCCCACTCCACTCATTACAATTTTGCAATCAGCAATATTTTTCTTTACTAATTTCAGCGCATTATTTAATGCGGCCAATACAACAACTGCTGTTCCATGTTGATCATCGTGGAAAACTGGAATATCCAAGAGATCGCGCAGCCTTCGTTCTACTTCAAAACAACGAGGTGCAGAGATATCTTCTAAATTAATTCCACCATAAACCGGAGCGATTATTTGAACCGTTCTAACGATTTCATCTACATCTTGGGTGTCTAAGCAAATTGGCCAGGCATCCACATCTGCAAATCTCTTAAAGAGCGCTGCCTTACCTTCCATAACTGGAAGAGCGGCTTCTGGTCCAATATTTCCAAGTCCAAGTACTGCAGAACCATCAGTTACCACAGCAACGGTATTTCGCTTAATAGTTAAGCGACGAGCATCCTCTTTATTTGCAGCGATTGCTTGTGAAATGCGTGCCACGCCAGGTGTGTAGGCGCGTGATAGATCATCACGAGTCTTAAGTGGAACTTTTGATTCAATTTGAATTTTTCCACCTAAGTGAATTAAGAAAGTTCTATCGCTAACTTTGCGAACAGTTAACTCTGGATTGCTCTCAATTGCTGTAGCGATTTTCTCAGCATGATCTTCATTGATTGCATTACATGTAACATCGATAACTATTCGATCAATATAAGACTCAACCACATCGAGTGCTGTAATTGATGCACCAGCATCAGTAATTGCTGCTGTAACTTCAGCAACGGGTTGCGCAGAAGGCGGACCTTCAACGCGAATAGTTATGCCATATCCAGGGCTAGTTGATGCCATTTATCAAACTACTCCGTAGAGTCGATCTCCAGCATCGCCTAAGCCAGGAACGATGTATCCCTTTTCATTTAATTTCTGATCAAGGGCAGCTGTTACAACTGTGATTGGCAGATTCTTGCCACCCAATTCACGCTCCATAGCTGCGATGCCTTCAGGAGCAGCAAGTAAACAAATTGCAGTTATGTCGCGAGCACCCTTTGCAAGTAAATATTGAATTGCTGCAATTAGCGTTCCGCCAGTAGCAAGCATTGGATCCAAGATGTAGCACTGTCGCCCAGTTAAATCATCAGGTAAACGATTTGCATAAGTAGTTGGTTGCAGCGTTTCATGATCACGAATCATTCCTAGGAAGCCCACTTCAGCTGTTGGAATTAGGCGAGTCATACCTTCCAACATTCCTAGACCAGCGCGGAGAATCGGAACAACAACTGGACGTGGCTTAGTTAAAACTTCGCCTTCCATTGTTGTAACTGGAGTTTTAATTTTCTTTGGTTCAGTGCGAATTTCACGAGTTGCCTCATATGCCAACAACATCACTAACTCTTCGGTTAATTGTCTAAATGTTGGCGAATTGGTTGTCTCATCTCGAAGAACTGTCAGTTTATGAGTAATGAGCGGGTGGTCGGCTACGTGAACTTTCACGAGTCACACGATACTCGCGCGCCAGCTACTTGTCGCTCGCCCTCTTTGGTGTCACTATGGCGTTATGGCTGACGAGATGGTTTCTGACTTCGGCATCATCGCTTGGCGCGATGAGAGCGGTTGGAATGTGTCGCAATTAACCGATACCGATGAGTTGGGTTTAATCATGGATCAGTTGATTGAAAAATCTCGCCAATATGGTGGCGCAATTGCACTTGTAGCAGTTGCAGAAGATTTCTTTATCGTAGCTCGTGAAATTGGCTCTGAAATGAAGATGATGATTTCAGATGCAACTTTTGGACTTGAAAATAATTTAGCTATTGATTTATTAGAGATGATGGACCTGCCATTTCCAGAGGAAGATGATGATTCACAACCTGGTGGCGATGTCGATCTTTTAACAGATTTGGGAATTAATGAGATGGAGTTAGAAGCGATTGCTTCAGATCCGGAGCTCTATCCAGACGAGGCAATTGAAGCAATTGCAAAGCGCTTAGGTTTTGGTGACTTATTTATAGATCTTTACGAGAATGGCGACTAACGAAGATTTAATGCACCAAGCTTTAGATGTAGCTAGAGGTGCGCTCGCAAGTAACGATGTACCAATAGGTGCGATTGTTATTGATCCCAATGGAAAAGTAATTGGAATTGGCGCGAATCGTCGTGAAATAGATGAAGACCCAAGCGCACATGCCGAAATAGTTGCAATGAGAGAAGCGGGAAAAAAACTAAAAAATTGGCGTCTTGATGGCTGCAAAATTGTCGTAACTCTTGAGCCTTGTGCAATGTGTGCAGGAGCAATTGCACAATCGCGAGTAAAAACTTTGATCTTCGGAGCTTGGGATGAAAAAGCAGGCGCAGTTGGTTCTGTGTGGGACATTTTGCGTGACCCACGTTCTCCGCATAGAACTGAAGTGATTTCTGGAGTTTTAGAAAAAGAATGCGCGGAGATCCTCGCTCAGTTCTTTAAAACGCAGCGCGACCACTGATTTATCTAGTTTAGAATTCTCTAATGTCTACATACGCTTATTTAGGTCCATCTGGGACTTTTACTGAACAAGCGTTGCGCAAAATTACTTCTTCAAATGATGTTTTAACTCCTTATGCAAATGTAACAGCAGCACTTAATGCTGTGCGCGCTGGCAAAGCTGAGAAAGCTTTCGTTCCTATTGAGAATTCAATCGAAGGTGTTGTTGCCAGAACTCTTGATGAGTTGGCAGTCGGCGAACCACTAGTTGTTTCAGCGGAGACGACACTTCCAGTTTCATTTGCGCTAATGGTTTTGCCAGAAAATGATGGAAAACAAATTACCAAAATTGCTACCCATCCACATGCTGAAGCTCAATGCCGTACCTATGTTGCGCAAAATTTGCCAGGCGCTGAAGTGATTGAAGCGCCCTCTACAGCGGCTGCTGCAAAAGGTTTAAAAGATGGAAATTATGATGCGGCAATTGCCTCTGAGATTGCAGCAGAAAATTACGGCCTAAAGATTGTTGCTAAAGATATTGGTGATAATCAAGGTGCGGTCACGCGATTTGTTGTAGTTGAGAAACCGGGCACAACTCCTGCACCAACAGGTAATGATCGAACCTCGCTTGCAACTTTTATCGATAATGATCATGCGGGTGCGCTTTTAGAAATTCTTACAGAATTTGCGAAGCACCAAGTCAACTTAACTTTTATTCAATCGCGTCCAACCGGAAGACAACTTGGCCACTATCACTTCATTATTGACGTGGAAGGTCACATTGCTGATCCAAAGGTTGCCGCGGCAATTGAGGGCGTTCGCACAGTCTGCGATGAGATTCGCTTCTTAGGTTCATATCCTCGCGTCGGTAGAATTCACGCGTGATTGATTTAAAGGTACTGCGCGAGAACCCTGATGTGGTTCGAAATTCGCAGAAGCTACGCGGTGAAGATACCGCCGTTGTCGATCAATTAATTTCCGCTGACGCCGCAGCACGCACAGCACTCACAGAATTTGAAGCGCTTCGAGCTGAACAAAATGTTTTATCAAAATCAGTTGGCGCCGCAAAAGGCGATGAGAAAACTGCAATATTAGAGAAAGCCAAAGATCTTGCTGGCAAAGTGAAGAGTGCGGATGCAAAGCGCGCTGAGCTTGAGGAGAAATCAAAGGCGCTTGCCTTACAAATTTCAAATCTAATTGATTTAGATGCTCCAGTTGGTGGCGAAGAAGATTTCAAAGTAATCGAAGAGATTGGAAAACCTCGCGATTTTAAAGCTGAAGGTTTCGAACCAAAAGATCACGTAGAACTTGGAAAGATTCTTAAGGCGATTGACACAGAACGTGGAGCAAAGGTTTCCGGAGCTCGTTCATATTATTTAACTGGATATGGCGCACTTCTTGAATTTGCTCTTGTTCAGTATGCAATTGCGCAGGCAACAAAGGCTGGCTTTATTCCCGTAATTCCACCGGTAATTGTTAAACCTCCAGCGATGGAGGGAACTGGTTTCCTAGGTCAGGCAGCAGAAAATGTTTATCACTTAGCTGCCGATGAAATGTATTTAGTTGGTACAAGCGAAGTTCCACTAGCGGCTTATCACATGGATGAGATCATCGATAACTTACCAATTCGCTACGCCGGTTACTCATCTTGTTTCCGCCGCGAAGCTGGAACTTATGGAAAAGATACTCGTGGAATTATCCGAGTACATCAATTTGATAAAGTTGAAATGTTTTCTTATGTAAAACCAGAGGAAGCAAAGGCTGAGCACCTAAGACTTCTCGAATGGGAGAAAGATTTCTTAAAAGCTATGGAAATCCCATTTCGTGTTATCGATGTTGCATCGGGAGACCTTGGTTCAAGTGCAATCCGCAAATTTGATTGCGAAGCTTGGATTCCAACTCAAAACGCATATCGCGAAGTTACCAGCACATCTAATTGCACAGAATTTCAATCACGCCGTTTAAATATTCGCTTCCGTGATGAAAATGGAACAAAACCAGTTGCGACCTTGAATGGAACGCTCGTTGCGGTTCCAAGAATGATTGTTGCAATATTGGAGAATCATCAAAATTCTGATGGTTCAGTTAATGTTCCGAAGGCATTGCAACCGTTTCTTGGCACCGACAAATTGGTGAGTGCGTGAGTATTCCGGGTTACCGCCCAAAGCTAATTGCAACAGATTTAGATGGAACTATCGTTCCGCATGATTGCCCACCATCCGAAAGAACAATAAAAGCATTTCGCAAAGCACATGAGATGGGCGTGGAAATTTTCTATGTAACTGGAAGACCACCAAGATGGATGCCAGCGGTAAAAGAGGATTTTGGGGTTGGAAATGCAATATGCGCTAATGGCGCGATTCTCTTTGATCTTTTGAATTTAAAAATCGTAGAAGAGTGGTTATTAACTGTAGAAATTCAAAAAGAAATTGCGAAAAAACTTCGAATTGCGATTCCGGGCTCTCATTTTGCAGTTGAACATGGAAATGATTTCCACCGAGAAAAACTTTATAACACTAAGTGGGATGCCGGTATCGATAACGTCGGAGTTGATTTAATTGAGGAAAAGATTAGCGAACCTGCATTTAAAATGATGGTACGTCATCCGGAATACACATACTCTTCAGATGAGATGTTAAAGCGTGCAATTGAAGCGGTTGGAGATATTTGTAATCCAACACATTCAAATCCAGATGAATCACATTTAGAAATTTCTGCAAAAGGTGTAAGCAAAGGTGAAACTCTTGCAAAGATTGCAGAGCGTGCTGGTATTGCACAAGAAGATGTCGTTTCATTTGGTGATAATCCAAATGATTTTTCAATGTTGGAGTGGGCAGGAAGATCTTGGGCGATGGCCGATGGACATCCGGATTGCCAGAAGTATTCAAACTTTGTTGCAGACCCACATAAACATGATGGCGTTGCAATCGTCATAGAACAGCTACTCGAATTGCCTGCGCGCCCATTCGTTGGGTAAGTTTGCCCACGGAGGGCTCGCATAGCGGCCGAGTGCACCGGTCTTGAAAA
>CAYPMF010000003.1:0-24201 GCA_964411805.1 uncultured Actinomycetes bacterium
GCTAGCGCGTCTGCCAATTCCGCCACCCGGACAATTATTAGAGGGAAAGAATACCAGCGGTTGAATTAGGCTATCCCTATGGCGGTTGTAGATCAAAAGCTTCTAACGGATGTAGTTGAAATATGCCAAGAATTAATCCGAATTCCTAGCGTGAATTTTGGCGACGGCAAGGGCGACGAAATAGCAATTGCGCAATATGTTGCAAAATTTCTTGCAGAAAATGGACTCGAGAGCAAAATTATTGAGACTGGTGAAAAGCGAGCGAATGTTGTCGCAGAATTAAAGGGAAGTGATCCAACTCTTCCTGGTCTGGTGGTGCATGGACATATTGATGTGGTGCCAGCTAATGCAGATGACTGGACGATAGATCCATTTGCTGGCGAAATTAAGGATGGTTGTATCTGGGGGCGTGGCGCAGTTGATATGAAGAATGTCGACGCAATGATTCTCTCTGTCATTGCGGCCTGGAATCGCGAAGGTTTCAAACCTAAGCGCAATATCCTATTCGTGTTCTTTGGCGATGAAGAAGCAGGATCTGAGTTTGGTTCAAGATATTTAGTTAAGAATCACCCAGAACTTTTCAAAGGTTACACAGAAGCTATTTCAGAGGTTGGAGGTTTCTCGGTAACCATAACTGGAGGACATCGCCTCTATCTTGTTGAAGGGGCACAAAAGGGAATTAATTGGCTTGAACTCAAAGCTAAAGGCCAAGCTGGGCACGGTTCGTTTATTAACTCGGATAATTCAATTACAAAACTTTCCGAAGCAATTGCAAAAGTTGGCAATTATGAATGGCCGCAGGTAGAAACTAAAACTGGCGCAAAGTTCTGGCCAAAGGTAGCTGAACTGGTTGGAGAGAAATACGATCCAAAGAATGTTAAGCCGCTTCTTAAGCACCTTGGGGGCGCGGCAAAAATGCTTGGCGCTACTATTCAGAACACAGCGAATCCAACACAACTTAGCGCCGGATATAAGGCAAATGTGATTCCGCAACAAGCGGTTGCAACAATAGATGGAAGATTTTTGCCAGGCTTTGAAGAAGAGCTCATTTCGACAATTAAAACTTTAGTTGGTCCAGAAATCGAAGTATCAATTCTTGTTCGCGATAAAGCTTTGGAAGTTGATTTTGAAGGACCATTAGTTGAATCGATGGTGGCTTCAATTAAGAAATTTGATCCTGACGCGATAGTCGTTCCATATTTGATGAGTGGCGGCACAGATAACAAAGCTCTATCAGACTTGGGTATAAGGGGATTTGGATTTAGTCCGTTAAAACTTCCTGCAGATTTAGACTTTTTTGCTCTATTCCATGGAGTGGATGAAAGGGTTCCAATTTCTTCGCTTGAGTTTGGCGTACAAGTACTAAAGGAATTTCTGGAGAGAAATTAATTAAGCTTGAAGGGATACTTCATCAAGAGCTGCTCTGACCTGGTCGGGCAGAACGATTTCTTCAACAGTCAGTGCGCCTCGTAATTGTGCCGCAGTACGAGCGCCCAAAATTGCGCTAGTGACTCCATAACTATCTCTCACCCACGAGAGTGCAACTTCTAGAGGTGAATAACCCAATCCTTCTGCAGCTACTGAAACTGCATCGACAATTTTCTTTGATTTTGCATTCAAATATGGCGAAACGAAATTCGCAAAATGTTGACTTGCTCCACGAGAATCAGACGGAGTTCCGTTTCGGTATTTTCCAGTTAAAACTCCACGACCCAGTGGCGACCAAGCAAGTAGTCCGATATTTAATTCAATGGCCGCGGGGATAACTTCCTCTTCAATCTTACGATTTAATAATGAATATTCAGATTGGATCGAAATAATCGGCGCCTTACCAAAGATTGGATTTTGAAGAGTTGCCGCACGGGCAAGTTGCCAACCTAAGAAATTTGAGACACCTACATAACGTGCACGACCAGATGAGACTGCAAAATCAATTGCACTAAGAGTTTCTTCTAAAGGAACGCTTTCATCCCAAGTATGAACTTGCCATAAATCGATATCTGAAACCCCTAATCTAGCGAGAGATTTATCTAAATCCGAGAGGAGAGATGCTCTGGAATTGTTTACTACTCGTTCTCCGGTATTAAATGAAATTCCAGCTTTAGTCGCAAGTACAACTTGCTCTCTAGGAATTAAAGTCTCTAAAAAACCACCAATAACTCGCTCGGAATCGCCATCGCCATAGAGGGCCGCGGTATCAATTAAATTTCCACCAGCATCTAAATATGATTTAAGTTGCTCAGCTGCCTCATGTTCGTCGGTGTCGCGACCCCAAGTCATTGTTCCTAGAGCGAGTCGGGAAACTCTTAGGCCGGAGTTCCCAAGAATTCGCATTTCCATGCCAAAACCTTAACCTTTTCCTTATTAAATCTTAGGTAGCCTTCGGCCATGTTGCGATGCTTTAGGGGAGTTTGAGTGAGCCAACGCATAAAGTACATCCATAATCCTGCTTTAGATTTCAAGGTGGGTGCGGTTGGCGAACCAGGTTCACGTGATTTTTTCATACAGATTTCTTCAGAGTCAGGCACTAATACAGTTGCGATTGGTAAAACGCAGTTGGAAGCACTTTTAGAACGTTTACAGGAACTTATTAGAGAATTACGTAAACAAAAATTGGCGACACAAGAAGATCTTGCGCGAGTTCCTATATTTAGTGATCCTGAATTGCTTTACCCAATCGAGGAAGATTTCCAAGCGGGGATAATGGGTATCACTTGGGAGCCAGAAATAAATCGTGTTTCGCTTGAGATCCAAGAGCTTTCGGAAATGCCAGAATTTTCAGATCTGGTTCAAATAGATGAAGACACATCTGATTTTGATTTTCCACCTGATATTTTGCAAGCAATTTTAGAAATTGCTCAAATTCGCGGATTTATAGTTTTGGCGCAAAAAGTTATTGAAAGTGGTCGGGCGCCATGTCCATTCTGTGGCCTACCTATCGACCTTTCGGGACATCTTTGCCCCAGAGCTAACGGATATAAAAGGTAGCCTTAACGTATGAAGCCGTGGCCGAACCTAGAGATTCCACCGGTGAAAAGGGTTTTTCCTGAGCTGAAACTTAAAAGTACATGGGGAGAGCCTCTCAACCGCCAAGCTTTCATTTGCTATGTATGTGGAATCACTCCTTATGATGCTACGCATTTAGGCCATGCTGCAACGTACATAACATTTGATTTAATAAATAGATATCAAGTATTACGAAATCGAAATCTCAATTTCATTGAAAATGTTACTGATGTCGACGATCCTTTACTTGAAAGAGCAAATAGAGACAAAGTTGATTGGCGTAAATTAGCTAAGTCGCAGTCCGATTTATTTGAAAGAGATATGACGGCCCTGCATATATTGCCTCCGAACACATATCTTTCTGTATCTGAAACAATTGATCTAGTTATTAAGGGAATGGCAGCACTTGAGGCATCAAATCTAATTTATTCCATCGAAGGTGATGTCTATTACGACATAAATAGTCATTTACAAGAATTGCCTCTAGATATCGATTCAGCAATCAAAATATTTAGTGAACGCGGTGGAGACCCTGATCGAGTTGGAAAGAGACATAAATTAGATCCAATCCTTTGGCGCAGAAATGTTCCAGGTGAACCAGGTTGGGAGAGTCCGTATGGATTTGGAAGACCGGGCTGGCATATTGAATGTTCGGTGATTGCAATTCATGGTGCTGGTACTTCATCTGCTACATCTGAACCGATATTGGATTTGCAAGGCGGCGGAAGTGATCTAATTTTCCCTCATCATTTTATGACAAAAATAATTTCTGAAGATATTTCTGGCAGAGTATTTGCATCTGAATATGTTCACACAGGGCTAATTGGTTTAGATGGTGAAAAGATGAGCAAGAGCCGCGGAAACCTAGTCTTTGTGCATAAACTCTTGAATGAAGGAATTGATGCAATGTGTATTCGTTTGGCGCTAATGAGCGGAAAATATTCGCAAGATCGTGCCTGGAGTCAAGAGCTACTTAGCGATTCAATTAATCTCCTTGAGAGAATCAAATTATGTATTTCCCGAACAGAAGTGGCAGACACAAAAAATCTCATTGATAAATTGATAGAGGCTCTCTCCAATGATTTAGATACACCAAAATGCATTCATCTATTGGATAGTTGGTGTGAGGAGACTCTAAAGGGTGGGGTTGGAGGCAATCCAGGCGAACTTTCGCGGTTCTTAGATAGCGCTTTAGGGCTAGCCGTTTAGAGTAAAATGTGCGCAATGTCAGCGCGCAAATCCTTAAGAGAAGAGCTTAAAAAGCGCACAATTGTTGCTGACGGGGCCATGGGCACCATGATTCAAGCCGAGAATCCTTCGCTAGAAGATTTTGAAAATCTTGAAGGCTGTAATGAAATATTAAATGTTTCAAGGCCAGATTTGATCAAAGAAGTTCATCGTAAGTATCTCTCTGTAGGTTGCGATGCTATTGAAACTAATACTTTTGGCGCAAATTTTGCAAACTTAGCAGAATACGGAATTGCCGATCGAATTTATGAATTGGCGTATGCCGGTGGGAAATTAGCAAGGGAAGTTGCTGATGAATTTGGAGATTCAAAGTGGGTACTAGGTTCGATTGGACCAGGAACGAAATTACCCACATTGGGTCACACTGATTATGAACAACTTAGGAGTGCATACTTTGAATGCGCAAAGGGTCTTGTAGATGCGGGTGTTGATGCACTTCTTGTTGAAACTGCACAAGATTTATTGCAAGCTAAAGCTGCAGTAGTTGCAGCGCGCGAAGCAATTGACGCAAATGAGAGAGATGTTCTATTAATTGCACAAGTGACAGTTGAAACGACTGGAACAATGTTGCTTGGTTCTGAAATTAGAGCTGCACTTAATGCGTTAGAGCCGCTTGGCATAGATTTGATTGGACTGAATTGTGCAACTGGGCCAGCAGAAATGAGTGAACATCTGCGCGTTCTAAGCCAACACGCTCAGTGTGGATTATCAGTAATGCCAAACGCTGGTCTTCCTGAAATAGGACCAAATGGCGCTGTTTATCCATTATCTCCGAGTGAACTAGCAAAGTATTTAGCGAATTTTGTTGATAACTATGGCTTGAATCTAGTTGGCGGATGCTGCGGTACAACTCCAGAACATTTGAAGGAGGTAGTTGATGCGGTGAAAAATAAAGTTTCGAATAGAAATATGCCAATAAATGAAGCTGGATTAAGTTCGCTGTATCAATATGTTCCATTTCGACAAGACTCGAGCTACTTAGCTATCGGAGAACGCACCAATGCAAATGGATCGAAGGCATTTAGAGAAGCGTTACTTGCAGAAGATTGGGAACAATGTGTTGAAATCGCAAAATCTCAAATACGTGAAGGTGCACATCTACTTGATTTATCTGTTGATTATGTTGGCAGAGATGGCGTTAGAGATATGCAAGAAATTGCCGGAAGGTTTGCAACATCATCAACGCTCCCAATAATGTTAGATTCAACCGAACCAAATGTATTAAAAGCGGGTCTAGAAAAGCTCGGCGGAAGAAGTATTATCAATTCCGTCAACTATGAAGATGGCGACGGTCCAGATTCTAGATTTGCACGCATCATGCCAATTGTAAAAGAGCATGGCGCTGCTGTTGTAGCTCTTACAATCGATGAGGAAGGTCAAGCGAGAACTACCGACTGGAAATTGAAAGTTGCTTATAGATTAATTGAAGACTTAACAAAGAATTGGAATCTTTCAGTCTCAGACATAATGATTGACTGCCTCACATTCCCGATTGCGACCGGCCAAGAAGAAACTCGCCGAGATGGAATTGCAACTATTGAGGCAATTAGAGCACTCAAGGAAAAATATCCGCAGGTACAAACAACGCTCGGCGTGAGTAATATTTCATTCGGTCTAAAACCAGCTGCAAGAATTGTATTAAATTCTGTTTTCTTATCTGAAGCAGTTAAAGCTGGGCTGGATTCTGCAATTGTCCATCCATCAAAGATTTCTCCAACTTCTCGTATCCCTGAAGAACAATTAAAGGTGGCTTTAGATTTAGTTTATGACCGACGCGAATATGCTGCAGATGGCACTGTTACTTACGATCCATTATCTAAGTTCCTTGAGCTATTCGAGGGAGCGGATGCAACAGCCTTAATTGAAAGCCGCAAATCAATTTTCGAATCTCTACCTTTAGAAGAACGCTTACAAAGACGAATTATTGATGGCGAACGTATTGGTCTTGAGGGGGATTTAGAGCTTGCGATGGCAAAGGGAATTACGCCTTTAGCTATTATAAATGACCATTTGCTTGAAGGAATGAAGACTGTTGGAGAGCTATTTGGAAGCGGTGAGATGCAGCTTCCATTCGTACTTCAATCTGCTGAAGTAATGAAGGTTGCGGTTGCGTACCTAGAGCCACACATGGATAAGAGCGATGCAAGTTCAAATAAGGGCTCAATTTTATTGGCGACAGTAAAAGGAGATGTGCACGATATCGGTAAGAACTTAGTCGACATCATCCTCACAAATAATGGATACCGGACGGTTAATATCGGCATTAAGCAGACTATAAATCAGATAATTGATGCTGCTCAAAATTCAGAAGTTGATGTGATTGGCATGAGCGGACTTTTAGTTAAATCAACTGTAATTATGAAGGAAAATTTAGAGGAACTTACTTCGCGTGGTTTAGATCAAAAATGGCCAGTAATACTTGGTGGTGCGGCACTAACGAGAGCATACGTTGAACAAGACTTAGCATCTCAATTCCCAGGAACAGTGAGATATGCGAAAGATGCATTCGAAGGTCTTTCGTTAATGGACTCAATAATGGCTGTTAAAAAGGGAGTGCCCGGAGCGGAGCTTCCACCACTTCGCGAACGTCGCACTCCGAATACTCGTGCAAATCGTATTGAAAATACTGACACTAAAAGATCTGATGTCTCTTTAGAAAATCGAGTTCCAAAACCCCCTTTCTATGGATCCCAGATTGTAAAAGGAATTCAAATTAAAGATTATCTTTCCTATTTAGATGAGAGAGCTTTATTCGTAGGTCAATGGGGTCTTTCAGGTAAACGCGGTGAATATGAAGAGATGGTAGAGACGCAAGCGCGGCCAAGATTACGATCACTTCTAAATGAGGTTGCCACTAACTCTTGGATTAACGCAACAGTTGTATATGGATATTTTCCTTGTTACAGCGAAGGTAACGATTTGGTTCTACTTCATCATGAGGGGGCAGAAAAGGGCAAAGAACGAATGAGATTCACTTTCCCAAGACAGAGTCGTGATCGCAGACTCTGCTTAAGTGATTTTTATAGACCGAAAGGCGAAGAACTCGACGTTGTAGCCTTTCACATTGTCACCATGGGGGATTCAGTCAGCAAGGCAACTGGAAAACTTTTTAGTGAGAATAGATACCGTGAATATCTTGAGCTTCATGGTTTATCAGTTCAATTAACTGAAGCGTTAGCAGAGTATTGGCATGCACGAATCCGTGAAGAATTAGGTTTTGGCGATGAAGATAGCGATCAAATTGGAGAAATTCTTGATCAAGGGTATCGAGGATCAAGATACTCTTTTGGTTATCCAGCCTGTCCAGATCTTTCGCAGCAATTGGAATTAAGAGAGTTGCTTGAACCTGAAAGAATTGGCGTAACTATTTCAGAGGAGTATCAATTGCACCCAGAACAGAGTACCTCTGCAATTATTGTTCACCACCCAGAAGCGAAGTACTTCAATGCCAATTAGTGCTAATGCAGCGGCAACTTTTGAAGTCGGAGATAAAGTTTTGCTGACTGATCAAAAAGGAAAAGAACACTCAATTACTTTGCAACCTAATCAAGAGTGGCATACCCATAAAGGTTGGCTAAAGCACAATGATTTAATAGGGAAGAGCCAAGGAATTGTTGTTGAAACAACGGCTGGTCTTAAATTTACCGCCTTTAAACAGTTATATGCAGATTATGTTTTAAATATGCCTAGAGGCGCGACAATAATTTATCCGAAAGACGCTGCTGCAATTGTGGGGTTAGCTGATATTGGGCCAGGGGATGTTGTGCTTGAAGCTGGCGCGGGTTCCGGAGCACTTTCAATTACGCTTTTAAGAGCAATTGGAAATGGCGGAAAACTTACTTCGTATGAAAGACGAGAAGAGTTTGCCTCTGTGGCTTCAAAGAATGTGGAGAGATATTTCGGATTTTTGCCATCAAATTGGGAACTAAATATTGGATCTGTGCAAGAACTTGAAAGAGAAAGAAAATACACAAAAGTTGTTTTGGATATGTTGTCTCCATGGGAGTGCGTAAATATGGCGAGCAACGTATTAGTTGCCGGTGGAATATTTCTTTGTTATGTAGCCACAACCACCCAACTTTCGCAAATTGCAGAAGCTATAAAAGAATCTGGAGATTTCACTGAACCACAAAGTTCGGAAACAATTGTTCGCGGTTGGCATCACGAAGGTTTGGCAGTCAGACCTCAGCATAGAATGATTGGACATACGGCATTTTTGATTACTGCCCGTCGGATGGCTCCCGGAGTGAAGGTTCCTATGAGAAGAAGAAGACCTTCAAAAGGTGCCTATGGATTGAACGCGGATGAAGGCTAAAAAAGATATTCTTACATCATGGCTGACAAAAAAGCAGAACGGTTAATCAATTTAACGATTGCTTTGCTTGCCACAAAGAGATTTTTAAAGAAAAGTGAAATATTCAAAACTGTCGCAGGATATTCTGGAAATGCCGAATCCATGGATCGCATGTTCGAAAGAGATAAAAGTGAGTTGCGAAATCTCGGAATTGATATCTCGGTAGGAGATCTAGACCCGCTTTTTGATGACGAGCCGGGCTATCGAATAAATCGCGATTCATATGAATTTCAATTAAAAGATTTAGACCCAGTAGATGTTGGTTTGCTTTCGGTAGCAGCAAAACTTTGGAACGATTCAGTTTTGGGGGTAGATGCGCAATCAGGTTTGCTTAAACTTGAATCGATGGAGGCAGCTGACAACGCCTTAGATCCAATAACATTTAGTTATCGATACGAAGATCCATCAATTAATTTGATTGCAATCGAGAACGCAATTATCGAAGGAAAAACAATAACTTTTTCCTATGGAGAATCATCAAACCTTAGGGAACTGGAGCCTTATCGCATCTTTCTTTGGAATGGTTTTTGGTATGTGATTGGCTTTGATCGGGAAAGAAAGAGTATTAGAAGTTTCAAAGTCTCTCGCATTAACAGCGATGTTAAATTAACAAAAAATAAGTTTGATAACCCTGAAAGTTTCGATATCAAAAATCATCTCCCTACCGCCGAAACCTATCAAATTAAAATTCTAGCTCCGGAGGGAAAATGTGCTGTTTTACGAAGTTTAGGCAAAGTAACGAATAACGTTGATAATCTAGATGAGATCGAGATAAATTTCTCTGATTCGGCAACGGCATTAAAGGAATTTCTTCGCCACGGTGAAAGTGCAAAAATAATTGCACCTACTGATTTTATTGAATTAGTAAGAGAAAAATTGATGGCGTTGAGCAATGTCTGACGCATTATCAAGAACAAGGCGGGCACTTGACCTCATCCCATTCATTTTGGAACATCAAGGAATCGCGCTTGATGAGCTTGCTAAAAAATTTGGTGTCTCTACTGAAACTCTATATGAAGATTTAAATTTGATTTTCTGTTGTGGTCTACCTGGCTATACACCTCTTGAATTAATTGAAATGAATTTCGATGAAGGATTCGTTTCTGTTTCCAACCCCCAAGCCCTAGATAAGCCAAGAAAACTTTCGAAGCAGGAGCTATTGCGTTTACATCTTGGACTTGAGTTGTGTCGAAATTATGCTCCATCTGGACTAGTGGTAAAAATTGATGCTTTGCAGTCCAAGATTGATAATTTATTACAACAGAGTTCTCCAGTTGAAGTTATCAGTAATCACGAGGAGGCAAAACTCAAAATTGCAATTGAAGCAATTTCAAAAAGTAGAGGTTTAACTTTCACTTACTCGAGCGCGCGATCCGATTCAATATCTCGAAGAACAATATTCCCAACCGGAATAAGTGAGAGTTTACAACACATATACATCGAAGGTCTAGAGAAGGACGGTTCGATCAATAAGAATTTTCGCTTAGATCGAATGGGGGAAATTGAATTAAGCGATCTATCTTTAGAAGTTAAAAGCCCTAAGGTTTCGAGAAATTTAAGACAGTTCCGACTTGCCATTACTTCTCTAGGCAAAAATTTCATTGCAGAAAATTCAGCCATTATTTTGGAGTCGCATGAGTTACCTTCGGGTTTTGAAATAACCATTCGCGAAGTTTCTGAAAATTGGTTAATTTCTGAGGTTTTTGCATATGGTGGTGAGGTGCGAGTAATTGAACCAAAATCGATAATGGATCAGGTCGCTTTAATCGCGACTAAACGTCTGTCGATTCGCTAGGATTAGTCGAATACATTTGAGGAGGACGAATGCTTAGAGGATTAGAGGGTTGGCACTTCATAATTTTAGCGCTGGTATTTATTGTGCTATTTGGAGCAAAGAAATTGCCAGATTCTGCTCGCTCACTTGCTAAATCACTTAAGATATTTAAAAGTGAGTTAAAAAAAGACGATAAGAAAGAAGAATAAAGAAGTACTGACTCATGGCGAAAAATCCACAGGGTCGGATGCCTTTAATCGAGCATTTCGCTGAATTTAGGACGAGGCTTTTCAAATCGGCAATTTTTATTGCTGGCTTTGCGGTTTTAGGTTGGTTTATTTATGACAATGTTTTAAATCTTCTAGCCGAACCAGTCTGCGCTCTTAAGGGCCATGCAACTTTAGATCAATGCGGCACGCTTTATATAAATGGAGTGCTGGGTCCAATTGATTTGAAATTTAAAATTTCTTTGATAATTGGTTTTGTCTTGGCGAGTCCATTTTGGTTGTACCAGTTGTGGGCATTTATCTCACCAGCTCTTCATAAAAAGGAACGCAGAAATTCATTTTTCTTCATTTTATTTGCGATACCTTTCTTCTCAATCGGAGCATATATTGGTTATAGAATTTTGCCTTTTGCAGTGAAAATGTTGCTCGGTTTTACGCCAACAAATATAGAGAATTTGATCAAGTTTGATGACTATTTGAATTTCGTTTCCCAATTAATACTGGTCTTTGGTTTTGCCTTTGAGCTTCCTGTTTTCTTAAGTGCTCTTAATTTCGCTGGAGTTTTATCTGGAGCGGCAATTCTGAAACCGTGGCGTTTTGCAATATTTGGAATTATGCTCTTCGCGGCAATTTTTACACCCACTGGTGATCCTTTTACAATGTTATTGTTAGCGATACCTCTAATAATTTTGTACTTTATTTCATGTGGAATTTCACTTTTGAATGATCGCCGTCGAAATAGGCGAAACAATGGAGCATAGAAAATATCTTGTCGTATATAACCCGATAGCGGGACGTAAAAAAGCGGAAAAGATTGCCAAAAAATATCTTTCGCAAAACGATAAGTCCTACAAATTTAGATTGATCTCAGGAGAATCCTCGGACGAAACGCGTGCGAATTTGCGAAGCAATTTGCGCGAAAGTAATGCTGTAATCGCTATAGGAGGCGATGGGCTAGTAAATTTAGTTCTACAAGAAATAGTCGGAGGGTCTAAACCGCTATTTGTACACGCAGCCGGAACGGGTAATGATTTCCACCGTCATAATTTCAATAAAATAAGGTTTGTAAAAGAAAAATTTGAAACTAAATTTATAGATTTAGCGAAATGTTCAATCGACGGAGGAGAAAGATTATTTGGTCAAGCCTTAAGTGCGGGGTTTGATTCATTGGTAAATAGACGTGCAAACGAATTGAGATATTTACCAGGTGCCTTGAAGTATGTGATTGCTCTCTTTCTCGTACTCCCACGTTTTAGGCCAGTTGAGTACAAATTGATTATCGATGGGAAAGATCGGAATTTAAAAGCAATGATGGTGGTGGTTGCAAATGGTCCTACTTATGGTGGAGGTATGAAAGTTTTGCCATTTGCAAAGTCTGATGATGGCGAACTAGATGTTTTGATACTGCATCCGGTATCAAAATTTACTTTGATTAAGGTTTTTCCAAAAGTCTTTATCGGACAACATATAAAGCACCCTAAGGTTGAGATATTGAAATGCAAAACTATAAAGATAGTAGCAGATGTGCCTGTATATGCTGACGGTGAATATTTTGGTAATGGGGAAGTAAACATCCAGATTTTGCCATCGATTTTGCCGATAATTGGAAGTTCATGGAATTAACTCCAGCGGAACGCTTTTCGAAACATTCGAAATCTAAGCAATTTAAGCATACGAATGAATTCAAAGAACGATATCCCTTTGAATTAGATGATTTTCAAATCTCAGGATGCCATGCAATTGAATCTGGGGATTCTGTTCTTGTCGCCGCACCAACCGGCAGTGGTAAGACAATCGTTGGGGAATTTGCGATTCATCTCGCTTTAGTTACTGGAAGAAAAGCTTTTTATACAACGCCAATCAAGGCTTTATCAAATCAAAAATATCAAGATTTGCTTATGATGTTTGGCGAGCAAAATGTAGGTCTTTTAACTGGGGATAATTCGATTAATTCTGAAGCGAATATAGTTGTTATGACTACGGAAGTCTTACGAAATATGCTCTACTCTAACTCCACAACACTCGGTAATCTGGGTTTTGTTGTCATGGATGAAGTTCATTATCTAGCTGATCGTTTCAGGGGCGCCGTTTGGGAAGAGACTCTTATTCACTTGCCTGAATCCGTTCAGATCGCAGCTTTGTCAGCCACGGTCTCAAACGCTGAGGAATTTGGGGATTGGCTCCACACCATTCGTGGAAATACGAAAGTAATCCTAACTGAAAAACGACCAGTTCCACTTTATCAACATGTTTTGATGGGAAATAAACTTTTCGATTTATTTACAGATAACGGAAAAGTCAATCCTGAGGTACTGCGTGAAGAACGAGCGGCATATCGTGGGTTCAAAGGTGATAAATGGCGAGAGAAAACTTCATCGAAACTTACTAGACCTGAAGTTATTTCAAAATTGGATCGAGAAGGCTTGTTGCCAGTAATTGTCTTTATTTTTTCGCGAGGTGCATGTGATCAAGCTGTTAAACAATGTCTAGCGGCAGGTTTACGACTGACAAGCAAAGATGAACGGGAAGAAATTCTCGCGACAATAGAATCAAGAATTTCTGGATTAAGCGAAGCTGATTTGAATGTCCTTGGATTTACAGATTGGTGCGAAGCTTTAGGTCGCGGAATCGCTGCACATCATGCTGGTTTACTTCCAATGTTCAAGGAAATTATCGAAGATCTATTTCAAAAGAATTTAATAAAGGTTGTATTTGCAACTGAAACGTTGGCGCTTGGAATAAACATGCCAGCCCGAACAGTTTTGCTCGAAAGGCTTAGCAAATGGAATGGGGAGAGCCATGTTCCAGTAACGCCCGGCGAGTACACACAATTGACTGGGAGAGCAGGTAGGCGTGGCATTGATATTGAAGGAAATGCAGTTATTTTATGGTCAAATGATGTCGATGCAACTTCAACCGCTGGCCTAGCAAGCACTCGAACCTACCCGCTTCGAAGTTCGTTCAAGCCTACTTACAACATGACAGTAAATCTGATTCAACAGATGGGGCGAGAACGGGCTCGAAAATCGCTCGGCTCTTCTTTTGCTCAATATCAAGCCGACAAAGCAGTGGTGGGTATCGCAACTCAAATTAAGAAAAATGGGAATGCTCTTGAAAGTATGCGGGGAGAGTTTGAATGTCATCTTGGTAATTTTTACGAATATGCAAAATTCCGATCTGATATTAAGGAATTAGAAAAAGGACTAAAAAATAAATCTAGACGTGCTCGACAAGCTGACGAAGAACGCATTGAAAAAATCAAAATAGAATTGCGAAGCCACCCTTGTCACAGTTGCAGTGATAGAGAAAAACATGCAAGAAACTCGGAACGCTATTTCAGACTCTATAGAGAGAATCAATCTTTAGAGACGAGAATGCTCGCAAAAACAAATGTGATTCCTAGGCAATTTGATGCTATCTCAAAAATATTAGAATCACGAGGTTATGTTGCTGGTGACACTCTGAGTCGTGAAGGCAAGGTCCTCGCTAAAATTTATGCTGAAATGGATTTAGTTATAGCTGAATCTTTTAAAGCTGGAGTACTCAATGATTTCAATAGCGCTGAACTGTGCGCAGCCCTATCTGTGTTTCTCTTTGAATCTCGAAAAGAGAATCCGATCCGTGTGCCAAGTTCGCATTTTCAGGAGAAAATTAGTGAAATTGCAAAGATTTGGTTAGCAGTTCATGAAGATGAATTAGATGCTGGTTTATCTGAAACTCGTAGTATTGATTTAGGTTTCGCTTGGGGAGTTTTTCGATGGGCAAACGGATCAAGTCTCCAATCTGTGTTGAATGATTCTGATATGTCAGTTGGAGATTTCATAAGGTCTATAAAGCAAATCATTGATTTACTACGTCAATTACAAATTGCATTCCCAGAAGTCCGTGATAAATTTATCGATGCAATCAAATTACTAGATAGAGGGTTAATTGCTTCGATGGGGAATAACTAATGTTGCTACTTTTAGATAGTGCCTCAATCTGGTACCGCGCCTACTATGGAATGCCGGACACCTTGTTATCGCCGAATGGTGAACCTATAAACGCAATTCGTGGATATTTAGATATGGTTGCAAGGCTTATCGTCCAATATAAGCCAAGTACAGTGATTGCCGCCATTGAAGGAGATTGGCGACCAACATGGCGTACTGAACTATTTCCTGGTTATAAGGCGAATCGCTTGGATGAAGAAGGGGGAGAGGAAGAGCCAGATCTTCTGACACCTCAAATACCTATCCTGTTGGATGTTCTAGATGCTCTCGGCATACCAATTGTTGGAGCTGATGATTTCGAAGCTGATGACGTTATTGCAACACTTTCTAAATTGAAAAATGGCCCGATTCGCATTGTTACTGGTGATCGTGATCTATTCCAATTAGTTGACTCTAAACGTGATGTGAAAGTGGTCTATCTTGCAAAAGGAATCTCAAATCACGATTTAGTAGATGAAAATTGGATTGCCAAAAAATATGAAATTCCTGGGGATAGATATGCGCTTTTTTCTATGATTCGAGGGGATGTTTCGGATGGTCTTCCTGGAATAAAAGGGATTGGAGAAAAAGGAGCTGCAGAGATTGCAAGAATTTTTCCTGATATTAAATCTGTATTAAAGGCTCACGCAGAAGAAAGTTTGGATTTGCCAATTAAATACCATAAAAAATTGAGTGAATCTCGAGATTATGCGGCAATTATGGAGCGTTTAGTTATGTGCGCTATAGATGTTCCGGTACCGAATATAGATAGTAAATTACATAGTAGTAATTTCGAATTAGAAACATTGGAAGCTCTCAAAAAGAATTATGGACTTGGGTCAAGTATCGATAGATTTATGAGTGCGGTGGGTAATTGATGAAAATTTTAGCAATTTTACCGACCTATAACGAGGCGAGCAATATAACCAAAACTCTAAGCGATTTACATAAAAGTTACCCAGGTATCGATATTTTGCACATTGATGATAATTCTCCAGACGGTACAGGTGAAATTGCCAATGAATTGGGTATTTCAAACTATCGACAAGTTAGAAATTTTAATAAATTGGGATTGGGTAACGCCTACAAACAAGGTTTTAGCTGGGCGATAGATAAAAATTATGATGCGGTTCTCACTATGGACAGCGATGGCAGTCACCACGTTGATGAAATTTCAATAATTATAGATCCAATTTCTAATTATGATTTGGTGATCGGGACCAGGTGGATGCCTGGCGGCAGTGTGAGAAATTGGCCTATCTATAGAAGGTTTCTATCGAAATTTGGAACGTGGTATGCAAAAAATAGCTTGCACTTGCCATATAGAGATTTAACTAGCGGTTTTAGGACCTATTCGGTTGCAGAATTAAAGAAGATCAATTTTGATGAAATAGATACAAAAGGATATGTTTTTCAAATTCAAATGGTTGAAATCTTTGAAAAAATTGGCGCAAAGATTTTGGAGGTGCCAATTACCTTTACTGAACGCGAGGAAGGCAAGTCGAAAATGTCAGGAAAAATAGCTCGAGAGGCCTTTATTTGGATAACAAAGGCTAGATTCAAGCGTAGATAATTAGCCGATAATCTATATTATGTCAGAAAATCAAGCGTAGGATTCAATCGGCGGACAGGCACAAACTAGGTTCCTATCCCCATAAACGCCATCTATACGCCCAACTGTCGGCCAATATTTTCCTTTAGCTCCCATTTCAAAAGTACTTTCGGAAGGTAGAGCTGCAACTTGGCGAGAATATTTTTTATCCCAGTTATCTGAAAGAACTTCAGAACTTATATGTGGAGCGCCGCGAAGTGGCGATTCCTCAACTTGGTACTTACCAACCGCAATATCAGCGATTTCAGCCCTAATTGAAGCCATAGCTCCTAAGAAGCGATCCAACTCAACTAAGTCTTCAGACTCAGTTGGTTCAATCATTAGTGTCCCAGCGACCGGGAAACTTACCGTTGGCGCGTGGAAGCCATAATCCATTAAACGCTTAGCCACATCTTCTACAGTGACTCCAGTTTCTTTAGTTAATTCTCGCAAATCAATAATACATTCGTGGGCGATGTAACCATTTTTGCCTTTATATAGAATTGGGAACTGCGAATCCAATTTATTTGCCAAATAATTTGCCGAGAGAATCGCAACCTGAGTTGCTTTAGTCAACCCCTCCCCACCCATCATTCGAATATATGCCCACGAAATTGGAAGTATCGAGGCAGATCCAAACGGCGCTGAAGATACTGGTCCCGGTCCGGTAGCTGGTCCGCAGAGTTCATCAAGTGGATGATTTGGAAGATATGGCGCTAGATGAGAGCGACAGATTACTGGACCAACGCCAGGACCTCCTCCACCATGCGGGATACAGAAGGTTTTATGTAAATTCAAGTGCGAAACATCCGCGCCAAATTTTCCTGGCTGTGAAACTCCAACGAGAGCATTTAAGTTGGCTCCATCAACATAAACCTGACCACCAGCGTCATGAACGAGCGCGCAGATTTCAGAAATCGCTTCCTCAAATACTCCGTGAGTTGAAGGATAGGTAACCATAAGTGCTGCAACTCGCTCTGAATTTTCAGAAATTTTAGCTTTTAAATCTTCGACGCTTACATTTCCGTCATCATCGCATGCAACGACAACAACTTTCATTCCAGCCATCACTGCACTTGCTGCATTGGTTCCGTGAGCGCTTGACGGAATAAGACAAATGTCGCGATCTTTACCGCCGTTTGCATCAAGATACTCGCGAATTGCCAAAAGGCCTGCAAACTCCCCTTGCGATCCTGCATTTGGTTGAAGTGAAACCGCATCATAACCAGTTATTGCAATCAACCAATCAGAAAGCTCTTTAATAAGTTTGCGCGAACCTAGAGATTGATTATTTGGAGCAAAAGGATGTAATTGTGAAAATTCTGGCCAAGTAACTGGGATCATTTCTGTCGTTGCATTTAACTTCATTGTGCATGAGCCAAGTGGAATCATAGAACGATCTAAGGCAAGATCTCTATCTGCTAAATTTCGCAAATATCTAAGCATCCCAGTTTCAGAATGATATGAATTAAATAAATAATGCGTTAAGAATTTTGAAGTACGCTTGAATGGATTATCAATTTGTGCAGATGCAGATTTTGCTCCGAACACAGATAGTAGATCTTCAAGATCGGCATCAGTGGTAGTTTCATCAAGAGAAATACCAACCGTACTTCCATCAATCTTTCGTAGATTGAATCCCCTATTTAGAGCATCGTCAACTATTTTGTCAGCATTAACCTTGAATAGCGTAAAAGTATCGAAAATATTTCCTTTTGAAACTTCTATGCCAGTAGAACTTATTGAATTACGTAAATTGTTTGTGTTCTTTTGAACTCTCTCAGCGATGACTTTAATTCCATCTGCTCCATGCCACATCGCATAAAGTCCCGACATAACAGCTAGCAAAACTTGTGCAGTGCAGATATTAGATGTCGCCTTATCGCGACGAATATGTTGCTCACGAGTTTGTAAAGCAAGGCGAAGGGCAGGGTTTCCATGAACATCTACGCTTTGACCTACAAGGCGGCCTGGTAATGACCGTTCAAATCCAGATTTAACTGCCATAAAACCAGCGTGCGGTCCTCCGAAACCCATTGGAACACCAAATCTTTGAGCTGATCCAATCGCAACATCAAAACCAAATTCTCCAGCAGATTTATATAAAGCTGCAGCTAGAAGGTCGATTTGAGAAACTTTGATAACTTCCGAATCTACGGTTTGTTTTATTAAATCTGTATGATCAATAAATTCCCCAGCTGAACTGAATTGCGAAACAATAAACCCATAGATTTTTTGGATTAAATCTTTTGGCACCTGAGTAGAATCAAAATATTGAAGAGAAATTTTCAATGGTTTAGCTCTAGTTTCTATTACAGCCTTTATATGAGGGTGCAAGTTTGTATCAACACCGAAAGCTAATGAATCGTCGCCTTTCCAATTTCTCTTAGCGAGAGTCATTGCTTCTGCCGCCGCACTTGCTTCGTCCAACATAGATGCATTTGCAATCGGCAATCCTGTTAAATCGCAAACGACTGTTTGGAATGCAAATAACGCCTCTAAGCGTCCCTGACTTATTTCAGGTTGGTAAGGAGTGTATGCCGTATACCAGGCAGGATTCTCTAATACGTTTCGCAAAATGACTGGCGGAGTTATCGTTCCGTAATAGCCAATTCCAATTAACGATTTCACATTCTTATTAGCGTTCGCAAGATTTTTTAGCTCTTCAATAGCTTCTACTTCGCTTATTGGCGACGGAAGTACCGAATCTAATTTTTTCTTGATTGCAATATTTGCAGGAACAACCTTTGAAATAAAAGAATCTAGAGAAGTTTCACCGATCTCTTTAAGCATAAATGAAATATCATCGTTGCTTGGACCGATATGTCGATCAACAAAATTTTCTCTGGACATTACTCTCCCCTATAACTTTTGGGGAAGAGTTGAAGTTTATGCGCCTTTAGCTCTTCTGCGAGCCGCTAACTCATCATTTGATGTGTTGCCTGACACTAATTCGCCACTCTCAGCAGATTCACCTTGAAGATTTGAAAGCGAACCTTCTACCTCACTCCAAACCTTTGAAATTGCAATTCCAAATACGCCTTGACCACCTGCCAAAATATCGACGATGTCATCTGCGCTATTGCATTCATAGATTGAAGCGCCATCACTCATTAGAGTCATTCGCTCCAAATCTTCAACACCGCGTTGGCGAAGATGCTCAACAGCGGTACGAATATTTTGAAGAGATACACCTGTATCTAAAAGTCGTTTAACAATTTTCAAAACCAAAATATCTCTAAATGAATAGAGCCGTTGAGATCCAGAACCACTTGCACCTTGAATTGTTGGTTGAACCAATTCAGTGCGTGCCCAATAATCTAATTGACGGTAACTGATACCAGCAGCCACACAAGCAGTAGCTCCTCGAAAACCAATCTCTGTTTGGTCGCTCATTTTCTTCTACTCTCTTCGGGGAATTGGACCGACTTTACAGCCAGCCCAAGTGGGGATAATGGAAAATCATAATTGCACCCATGTAACTCGTATAGGAGCGACACGCAAAACTCTCAACCTAATCTAGAGAGTTAGCCCGAAATCTAGCTAAGAGCTGAAATCCTCTGGATTAACATGGTCTAAAAACTCTTTGAATTTCTCTACCTCGTCATCGGCAGCTTCCGGTATCTCAATACCTGCTTGGTTGAAGAGTTCGGCGGTGGCCAAAATCGGAGAGCCAGTTCTTAAGGCTAGAGCTATGGCATCCGACGGCCTGGCAGAGACAACCTCTCCCCCCGAGAGATTCAAATTGGCGTAGAAAATTCCATCTCTTAATTCAGTTAGATGAATTTCCTTAATCGAACTTCCTAACTCACTTAGCGTTTGAATTAATAGATCGTGAGTCATAGGCCTAGGCGAAATAATCCCCTGCTGTGCAAATGCGATTGCTGTCGCCTCCACCGCACCCACCCAAATTGGTAGGTATCGAATTGAACCACTCTCTTTTAAGAGAACTATTGGCTGGTTTGATGGCATCTCAACACGAACGCCAATAACCTCGACCGGGATCATTAATTAACTATTTGCAGAAATGGCGCTAGCAAGTAAAGCCGCATGCAATTTTATAGAAAGGGAGGCAAGCTCACGAGCAACTTCCTCAGCCCTCGCAACAGATTCTGAACCGCGTTGCTTTAACAACGGAGCAAGAACCTGGTCAATTAAATTGACTTCACGTTCTGCTGCAGTTTTGAATGGACGGAGGTGGCGCCCTTCAATTCCAAAAGCTGAGAGTTCTGATACTACTCTGGCAACGGTAAGGGCATCACCACTGTAGTAGCGCCCCTTAATCGAAATCAAACCGTAGCTTTCAAGTTCAGTAAGTTGTTTCTCCGAAATTCCAGCAGCTTCTAGTAATTCTGAGCGATTTAATTTGAGGTTCTTATCAGTTACAAAAGAGGTCGATTCTCCATTTATCGTTGCAACTCTTGGTGCGACGGCTTTTCCGCCATTGGCGGCTGGTTCAAGTCCGCGATCTAAAGCATCTAAATTCTCTTTAATAACCCTTAGTGGAAGATACTGATCTCTCTGAGCGGCTAATACGTAACGAAGTCGCTCTAAATCATTGGTGGTGAATTTCCGATAACCAGATGGAGTACGTGCTGGCTCTAATAACCCTTCGGTCTCTAAGAATCTGATCTTTGAAATTGTTACATCAGGAAAATCGCTTCGTAACTTGCTCAATACTTCGCCAATACTCAAATATGCGCGAGCTGGAACTCCCATTACTTCCTCTCCTTTGCAGCGAAGAAGGTCAATCGGAATTTACCGATTTGAAGCTCATCGCCATCAGTCAGGGAAGATTTTGATATCGAATTTGCATTTAAGTAGGTTCCGTTAAGGCTATTTAAATCCTCAACTATAAAACTACTCTTTTTCTTTAATACAGCATGTTTTCTAGAAACTGTAATGTCATCCAAGAAAATATCATTTGCAGGCTCACGACCGATTGTCACTTGTTCTGCGTTGATTAAGTATCGAGATCCTTTTCCTGGTCCAGCAAGTATGAGAAACATTGCCGTGCCTGGATTTAGTTCTGAAATAATCGCTTTCTCTGCGCTACTTAATTTTTCAAGCGGATCGAGTTCACTTGGGACAGGCCGTAACGAAGTGATATTTAAAGTTGAGGTGAGCTCATCGCGATTAGGATCGTAATATTTAGCCATTGCTCCCCCTCTCCTACAATCTTTTTTACTTTCTTTTTTACTTTCTCTCTTAATTTAGGTTTAAAGAATAAACTTTCAACCTAAATCTTGACTTGAGGGTGACACTATGCGAGCCAAGGGGCTAAATCAAGCAATGAGGCTTTGGTATGTCGGCGCGTCGAGAAGGCTTGGAAGTTCGCCTGAAAGCTCGATTTCCACAATCCATCCAGCACCATAAGGATCTTGATTAACAATTTCTGGCTTTGAGTCTAGGTCACCATTAACGGCAACTACTTTTCCAGAGATTGGAGAATAGATCTCTGAAACGCTCTTAGTTGACTCAACTTCACCGCAAACTCTATCTGCAGTTACATTCTCACCAATTTTCGGCAGTTGGATATAGACGATGTCACCAAGAGCACTTTGAGCAAAATCAGTAATTCCAATGCGGAAAACTTGTGGATTCGCAGTATTCGCGACCCATTCATGCTCTTTTGTGTACTTAAGTTCATTCGGTACGTTAGACATTTATCCTCACAGTCGTATAGCTATCAATAAGGTTGAAGCGCTCTGCGAGCATATCCAAGCCCTGTCAGAAGGTATAACCCAATTCCCCAGATAGCAAAACTCCAACCCAATATTCGCGTAATTTCGTAGTCATTTAAGAGTAAAAGCGGCAGAGCATAAAGAAGATTGAAGGTCGCAGCTTTGCCTAAATATGTGACCGCAAGAACCTTCCGTTTAACCAATATTAAAACACCCAAGATTAGGTCTCTCCCTACCAAAAGCGTTACTACCCAGAATGGAAGTAAGCCCTTTAAGGTAAAAGCAATAAGGATTGCCATTAAATAGATTCGATCGGTTGCTGGATCGAGTTTCTCCCCCAATTTACTTGTCTGATTTAACGCCCTGGCTAATTTCCCATCAAAATAGTCGCTCGCCCCACCTAACATCAGAATTAATAGCGCCCAGCTCTTTGCATCTTGCACCAAGTAGACCCAAAGAAAGAGAGGCGCACCAAGAAGTCGAGCAAAGGAGATCAAATTGGGAATAGTGAACATCAGTCACGTTCCTTAATTTTAATTACAACTTCAACGGGAGAACCTTGGAAGCCAAATTCTTCGCGCAACTTGCGTTCTATAAATTTACGATAAGCCTGTTCAACAAAATCATTTGCAAAAATGACAAATTTTGGTGGGCAGATTCCCGCTTGTGTTGCGAATTTTATTTTAGGCTGTTTACCGCCACGCACAGGAGGCGGTGTAGCTGCAACGAGCGCACCCAAAAATGCATTTAATTTTGAAGTTGGAATTCGTTTTTCCCAACTTCCGAGCGCCGTACGAATCGCTGGAGCTAATCGATCTCGATGCCATCCTGTGAGGGCTGAAACGTTAACTACTTGCGCCCATGGATAGCGATCAAGATTCCTATCCAATTCCTTCTCTAGAGCTAATCGCCTCTCATCATCAACTAAATCCCATTTATTCATAACGATTACAAGAGCTCTTCCCATCTCTTCAACCATGGTCAAGATTCGCAAATCTTGTTCAGTTAAGGTGGTTGATGCATCAAATAGAACCAAACCTAGTTCAGATCTTTCTAGCGCGCTAGCAGTTCGCAGCGATGCGTAATAATCAGTACCAGAATCTTGATGCGATCGCTTCCTTATTCCCGCTGTATCGATAAATTTATAATCTTCGCCACCGATTGCAATTAGTTCATCTACTGGATCTCTAGTTGTTCCAGCGTTTGAATCGACAATAACTCTCTGTTCGCCAGCAAGAATATTTAAGAGACTCGACTTACCTACATTTGGACGACCAACTAAGGCGATGCGATGGAGGCCATCATCAACATCACCACTGCCAACCTCAGGAAGTTCATTAATAATTAAATCTAATAAATCACCAGAACCTCGACCATGCAGTGCGGAGACAAAATGCGGTTCGCCAACACCCAAATTCCAGAGCGCATGTGCATCTGACTCATCAACTTCGTTATCTACTTTATTGGCAACCAACAAAACTTTCTTCTTACTCTTTCGGAGCAAAGTCAAAAGCGCTTCGTCTTCATCTACGGCCCCAACATGTGCATCTACAACAAAAAGAACCACATCGCACTCTGCAATCGCTCGTTCTGCAGCGACCGTAATTTGTTGCGAAATTCCTTCAGGCGTTTTCTCCCAACCGCCAGTGTCTATAAGAATAAAACGGCGGCCATTCCATTCTGCTTCATATCTAATCCGATCGCGAGTAACTCCAGGCGTATCTTCAACAATAGCTTCGCGTCGCCCAATTATTCTATTAACTAAAGTGGATTTCCCAACATTAGGTCGCCCAATGATTGCAACCTTAGGCAACCCTAAAAGATTCTTTCTATCCAACCAATTCCAAATAACATCCACAACTTCAGCGAGCGTTAAATTAGTTGAATCTAATTCAAGAGCATCTTCAGCTGGGCGCAAAGGTGATATTTTTCTAGTTGAATCTAATAAATCTCTATTGGACAATGAATCTGAAACTCGTTTGGTAGATACGCTTTCAGAAATTTCGGATTCTCTGCGCTCAGTTCGTGCGTTCAAATCAGCAAATAAGAAAACCTTCAACTGGGCATCCGGAATGACTACTGTTCCAATATCTCTTCCTTCGACAACAATTCCATTTGGTGAATCATTAACAATTTCACGTTGTAGCGCAACTAAAAATTCACGCAACTCTGGAAGTTGGCTAAATTGACTAACCTGGTCAGTTATTCTTAAAGTTCTTATTGCATCAGTAACTTCAATATCTCCGCAGAAAATTTGTGGATTTTTTGCATCACAATTAAAAACAAAAAGGATTTACATTAATTCAATTAAAATTTACTTTTCCGATTGTAAAATAATTTGAAAAG
>CAYPMF010000004.1:0-21763 GCA_964411805.1 uncultured Actinomycetes bacterium
CAGCACCTAACGAAAGAGAATGAAATGAAGTCAGAGATCCATCCAGATTATGTGGAGACCACTGTTACATGTGGTTGCGGAGAAACTTTTACCACTCGCTCAACTAAAGAGTCTGGTTCAATTTATGTTGAAGTTTGTTCTGTATGCCACCCGTTCTACACAGGTAAGCAGAGAATTCTTGATACCGGTGGACGCGTCGCTAAGTTCGAAGAGCGTTTCGGAAAGAAATCTAAGTAGCTTTTTTAAAGGACCGCACGTACTGATTAAAGGTACGCGCGGTCCTTTTATTTTATTAACAACTATTCATATAGGAGAGGAGGAAGAGAATGAGCAAATCATTTGCTAAAGCTGATGAATTAGTTCGAGAGTATGAAGAACTCGAAAAACAAATGGCCGATCCTTCTATCCACTCCGATCAAGGAAAAGCGCGCCAACTCGGAAAGCGTTATGCCCAACTTGGACCTGTCATTGCTGGCTATCGTGCTTGGAAGAGCGCGAGTGATGATTTAGCTGCCGCAAAAGAGATGGCTGCCGAAGATGCTTCCTTCGCTTCTGAAATTCCTGCAATGGAGAGCGCGCTAGTTAGCGCCGAAGATAAGTTGGAAGATTTATTACTTCCACGCGATCCAAATGACGATCGCGATGTAATTATGGAAATTAAAGCTGGCGCAGGCGGCGATGAATCTGCTCTCTTTGCTGGCGATCTACTTCGCATGTACCAACGTTATGCAGAAAAACAAGGTTGGAAGACTGAGATTATCGATGTAACCGATTCTGATCTTGGTGGCTATAAAGATATTTCGATGGCGATTAAATCTCGCGGAACCCCTGAGCCAGGTCAAACTCCATATGCAAAATTAAAGTTTGAAGGTGGCGTGCACCGTGTACAACGCGTACCTGAAACGGAATCACAAGGTCGAATTCACACTTCAGCAGCTGGTGTTTTAGTACTCCCAGAAGCAGAAGAAATCGATGTGCAAATTAATATGAATGAACTTCGTATCGATGTTTATCGTTCATCTGGTCCTGGTGGCCAGTCTGTTAACACCACTGACTCTGCAGTTCGTATCACTCACATTCCAACCGGAATTGTGGTTTCTTGTCAGAACGAGAAGAGCCAATTACAAAATAAAGAATCTGCACTACGTATTTTGCGCGCCCGTTTATTAGATGCAGCTCAACAAGCTGCAGATGCAGCGGCTTCAGCTGCGCGTAAGTCACAAGTTAAAACCGTAGATCGTTCAGAACGAATTCGAACATATAACTTTCCAGAGAATCGCATTAGCGATCACCGCGTAAATTACAAGGCATCAAATTTAGATCAAGTTTTAAATGGCGAGCTCGAGCCAGTAATCGATGCGTTACTAGAAGCAGATAAGCAAGCAAAACTGGCATCAAGTGAAAGCTAAAGAGCTTCTAGATTTTGGCAAGACTCAACTTGCTGCAAAAGAGATTTCATCTGTTGATGCAGAATTAATTCTCGCCTTCTTTCTTGGAATTGATCGCATGGAGTTGCATGCCAAAGAAATTTCAGTTGAAGATGAATTAGTAATTGATTCTTATAAGAATGCAATAAAGGAGCGGTTATCTGGAGTTCCAACCCAATATATAACTGGGACCGCACCTTTTAGATATTTGGAATATGACGTTGGTCCAGGAGTATTAATTCCAAGGCCTGAAACTGAAATTATGGTCGATGAAGTACTTCATCAATTAAGTAAGTTTGATGACCCCGTAAGCATCGTAGATTTGGGATCCGGTGCGGGCGGAATTGCAATCTCACTTGCTACTGAAACGCATGGAAAAAAAGAGGTCCATGTAATTGCAGTTGAGAAATCAAAAGATGCTCTTAATTGGCTCCATAAAAATATTACAAAGCATGAGGTTAACGTTCGCGTTATTGAAGAGGGAGTAGAGACAGCTCTTCAAGGAGTTAAGTGTGATGTCGTAGTAGCAAATCCACCTTATCTACCTGATGAACAAGAAGTACCAGCAGAGTTAAAACATGAACCAGATCTAGCGCTCTTCGGTGGTAAAGGTGATGGCATGGATGCGCCTCGTGAATTTATAAAGTGCGCCGCCCGATTACTTAAAAGTGGTGGTTTACTTGCCATGGAGCATAATGAAGTTCAAGGTCCACTCATTTCTGAGGAACTTGCTAGAGAATTTGAAGCAATTGCGACTTACCAAGATTTAAATGAGCGACCACGTTTCACAATCGCTCGTCGCAAGTAATTACAAAAGACCCAGCTTCTTACCTGCCTCAGCAAGTGATTTTCTAGCGTTTGGATGCGCTGCATGGTTAATTATGTTTTGAGCTTGTTCGTTTTCAGTGCGCCCAAAGCAGCGAGCAATTCCATTTTCGGTTACAACATATGAATGTTGGAAACTTGTTACGCCCTCTTCAATCATCGGAACAATCTTTGAAGTCTGAGACTTCACATGCCAAGAAGGTAGCGCCATAAATGAATGGCCACCGCGTGAATGAAGCGCGCCAACAATAAAGTCTGTTGAGCCGCCAAATCCGGAGTAGATACTTCCCTTTATTCGCGAAGCATTGGCTTGATCTAATAAATCTACTTGCAGCGCAGCATTCACTGATGTCATGCGAGCCTGCTTAGCAATATTAGATGGATCATTTGTTTTTTCAGTACGGAGCATTTGAATTCTGCGATTTAAATTTGCCCATTCATATAGCTCCTTAGTTCCAAATAAGAAGGAAGCGGTAATTGGAACATCTTGATCAAGGGCGCCAATTTTCTCTAAATTTAGAATTCCATCACTAAACATCTCAGTCCAAACGCGCAAACCTTTGCGATCATGAAGTAATCCAAGAACCGCATCTGGAATTGCACCGATTCCCATTTGGAGGGTGGATTGATCCTTAACTAATTCAGCAATCTTCTCTCCAATTGCTTTTGCAACGGGATTGCCATGACCTGTTTTATGTTCTAAGAGCGGCTCATCAATTTCAACTAAGAAATCAATTTCATTTTCATAAATCTGCGCATCGCCATATGTGTAAGGCATATTTCTATTTGCTTGTGCAATGACAATTCCACCTCGATCACGAACTGTCTCAATTGCAGCCGGTAAAACATTGACTTCAGTACCAAGCGAAACAGTATCGAAACGTCTTGGGGAGGTATGTAATAAAACAATATCTGGGGTTGCGTGGTCACGAATAATTACCGGCAACATACTTAAGCGAGATGGAATGTAATTTAGTCGTGGTGAGTTACGCATACCTGGGCCAACAAATGCGCTTTCGTATGTAACGCCTTCGCGATTTGGAATTCCAACTTGCGCATTAAGCATATGAAGCGTGTATTTAGGTACCGCTGAATCGAACTCTTTTAATAGCGACATCGGTGTTGCAAAATTTCCAGAAACCAGAACTCTAGGATTTTCTGGGACATCTTGCAGGACCCGCTTTAGCTGCTCCACTGAAATCGTTCGCACGGTGTAATCCTTCCACCCCTTTATTAGTGCCTAAGCCAACATCGCGAGGGGTGCCACTTATTACCCCTCACGGATAAAGTTCGGCATATGACTCAGGCAACCTTTCAAGCGATTGATCCAACAACAGGCACGGCATTTGGTGATGCCATCCACGAGATGGGTAAGAGCGAGGTTGAATCTTTAATTAAGAAGGCTGCGGCACAGAAAAGTAAATTAGCAGCGACTTCACCAAGCGAGCGTGCTGCACTTCTCCGTAATATCGCAGCTGCGGTTGAGAGTAAGCGCGAAAAGCTAATTGAAGTAACTATGAAAGAGACTGCGCTACCAAACGGGCGTTTAACTGGTGAACTTTCAAGAACTGTCTTTCAATTAGAACAATTTGCAAAGATGGTTGAGTCAGGAATACATATCCAAGCAATTATCGATTTGCCAGATGCTAATTGGGTGCCAGCTGCACGACCTGATATTCGTAAAGCGAATCAAGCGCTCGGTTTAGCAGGAATTTTTGCTGCAAGTAATTTTCCATTTGCGTTCTCGGTTATTGGTGGCGATAGCGCATCTGCGATTGCGGCAGGTTGCCCGATTATTGTGAAGGCGCATCCATCGCATCCAAATACCTGTCGCATTATGCGAGATTCAGTTGTAGAAGGATTTAAGAAATCTGGTTTATCAGAAGATTGCTTTGTAATGGCAGAAGGTTTGAATCCAGAGATTACTCACTGGATTGCGGGAGCGCCGGAAGTAACATCAATCGGCTTTACTGGATCAGGCATGGTTGGAAAATTATTGATGGATATTTCACATAAACGCCCAACTCCAATTCCTGTTTATGCAGAAATGGGTTCGCTAAATCCAGTCTTCTTTTCGCCAGGAGCTTTAAAAGGTGGTGCAGAAGCGTTAGCAAAAGCAGCGCTTGATTCTGCAACTTTAGGTTCAGGACAATTTTGTACTAAGCCAGGAATCATGGTTATTCCAACCGGCGCAGAAGGCGATGAATTCTTAACTCACGTGGAAAGTTATCTTGCAACTCTTCAAGTTGCACCGCTATTAAATAAAGGGATTGCAGATCGCTACAGCAGCGCTACCGCAAAACTTGCAATAGATTCAAAGTTAAAGGTTTATAAAGGCAAAAATAGCGAGGCAGGATTTGGCGTTGAGCCAACGGTGTTTGTGGTTGATTGGGAGATAGCCAAGAGCAACCACGAATTACTTGAAGAACACTTTGGCCCTACATCTGTAATTATTCGCGCCGACTTTGCAAAATTTGAAGTGGTAGCAAATGAAATGGAAGGTCAACTTTGTGCAGCACTTCATGCTGCACCAGGAGAAAGCGTTTCTGGATTATTAAATATTCTTGCTGAGAAGGCAGGCCGGGTAATCATGAATGGTTTCCCAACGGCGGTGGCAGTAACTGCAGCCATGCAACATGGCGGCCAATGGCCATCATCTTCTTCTCACACAACTTCCGTTGGTTTGGATTCAATCTATCGGTTTATGCGGCCAGTAGCTCATCAAAATTTTGCTGATGATTTACTTCCACCAGCTCTTCAAAATTCCAATCCTTGGAAGATCTCCCGCGTAGTTAATGGCGAACCTTCAACTAAGGCGATTGGTTAAACTTAATCCATGTCCGATATTTCAAAGGCTATCGCTTCAGCTAAGAGCGCGTTAGATATCGAAATTGCTGCGCTAAAGAAGATGGCAGATGGTATCGATTCAAAAATCGAACCAGCACTTAAATTATTAACACAGAATCAAGGTCGCGTAATTGTTACTGGTCTTGGAAAATCTGGTCTAGTTGGTGCAAAGATTGCAGCAACTCTGGCGAGTACCGGAACACCTTCATTCTTTGTTCATGCTGCCGATGCGCTTCATGGTGACTCTGGTGCAATTCACGACGGAGATTTAGTGATTGCTATTTCAAACTCAGGAGAGACATCGGAAGTTGTTGCTGTTGCAGATATGGCAAAGAATTGGGGCAATAAGGTAATTGCGATTACTGGAAAAAGTAATTCTCGTTTAGCCACAATCGCTGATGCCACTTTAGATATCTCATTTGAAAAAGAGGCTGATCCGAATGGCTTGGCACCCACTACTTCTACAACGCTAACAATTGCTATAGGTGACGCAATTGCAGCAGCGCTAATTACCTACAAAAATTTCTCACCACAAGATTTTGGAAAGCGCCATCCAGGGGGAGCGCTCGGAAAGAAATCGAATGGCTAAAGTAACAACTTTCGGTACTTTTATGATGGACCTTGTCGCTTACACACCTCGTCGCCCAAATAACGGTGAGACTATTAAAGGTGAATCTTTCTCTTCTGCGCTAGGCGGTAAAGGATTCAATCAAGCTATTGCTGCAGGGCGTGCTGGAGTTGAAAGCGCGATGCTAGGAAATCTTGGAAACGATAGTTTCGGCGATGACTTTATGCGCGCATTTAAAGAAGAGGGCGTGCAAGCAACTGATATCGAACGCCATAGCGATTTAGGAACAGGCGTTGGCCATATCGCCGTTCAAACTTCTGATGGCGATAATGCAATTATCATCATCATGCAATCTAATGAGCGCGGAGATACCGCTTATGTAGAGCGCCATAAAGAAACAATTATGGATTCAGATATTTTGTTATTACAAAATGAAGTTCCAAAATCAGGAAATATTGCAGCGGCAAAGATAGCAAAAGCCAATGGCGTTAAAGTAATTCTTACGCCAGCTCCAGTTGGACCGATGGATGAGTTCATTGGGCTCTGCGATGTTGTTGTGCCAAACGAAGGAGAAGCGGAAGCAATTACCGGAGTTTCAAGTAGCGATCCAGAGGCGCAAGCAAAGGCGTTATCTGCAAAATTTGGTTGTAAAGATGTTGTTATTACCTTAGGACCAAAGGGTGTTTTTGTAACCGATGGAGTTAAATCTGAATTCATCTCCGCGCCTAAGGTTGAAGCGATAGACACAATTGCAGCTGGAGACACAATGTGCGCAAATTTTGCGGCAAAGTTAGCTCAAGGTTCAGACTTATTTACAGCAGCGAAATATGGAGTTTATGCTGCGACTCTCAAAGTAACTCGAAAGGGTTCTGCAATGGGATCTCCAACACCGCAAGAAGTTGAACAATTTATGGGAGGAAAATAATGAAGTACACCGGAATTATTAATCGCGATATCTCTGCCATGGTTGCAAAGACTGGCCACTTTGATCGGATCGTTATCTCAGATGCTGGTTTCCCAATTCCAGCAGGAGTTCCATGTATTGATCTTTCAATGGGACCAAATCTTCCAAAAGTTCCAGATGTATTAAAGATGTTGGCACTTGAATTACCAGTAGAACAATTCTGGTTTGCTAATGAGATTCAACCTTCAAGTGACGCTCGCGCTAAAGAACTTCTTGAAATTTTCCCTAAAGCAGAGTGCATCCCACTCCCACATGCAGAATTTAAGAAGCTTGCTTACGGAGCTGTTGGCGTAATTCGCACTGGCGATTACCATGCATATGGCAATGTAATGGTTGCATCTGGCGTCGCATACTAATTAATTTTCAAATAAGAAAAGGTAAATAATGATTCGCGTTGGAGTTGTTGGAACTGGCGTAATGGGCGCTGGCCATGCACGCTTCCTTAATAAGCATATCGAGGGCGCAGAAGTCGTTGCTATCTCAGATATAAATGTTGAAGGAATGAAGAAACTCGCTGAAGACCTTGGCACGGTGCAACTTCAAACGACAAATCCAGAAGAATTAATTTCTAGTCCACTTGTTGATGCCGTACTTATCGCATCACCTGATCAATTCCATGCAGAACAAGTTCGCTTAACTCTGAAATACAAGAAGCCAACGCTCTGTGAAAAACCAATCGCATCAACAATTGAGGATGCGAAAGCTGTAGTCAAAGAGATTGATGAAGCAGAGAAGGCGCTCGGAAAACGATTAATCAGCATGGGCTTTATGCGCCGCTTTGATCCTGCTTTCGTAAAAGTTAAGACAGAAGTGGCATCTGGAAAGTATGGCAAGCCACTTTATGTTCGAGTAGTTTCTCGTAATCACTTCTCACCAGGAACAACATCTGAAGGAATTTTGATCAACTCAGCAGTTCATGACTTTGATATTTATCGCTGGATGTTTGGCTCGGAATGGGAGAGCGTTACACCGTTCTATCCACCTCATACTGATCAAGCGCCAAGTGATGTTAAAGATCCACTCACCTTTGTTGCCAAAATGAAGAATGGAATCACAATTATCGCCAATGCATCGGCAAATGGCGCTGCTGGCTATGACACTCGCGCAGAGGTTGTTTGTGAAACCGGCTCACTTGAAATCGGACCCTTTGGCGACGTTGCAATCCGCACCTTAGAAAACTTTGAAGCTAATAAGGGCGGCAAGATGGAAATTAATTGGATGAAAAAGTTTGAACAGGCTTATATCAACGAGCTGGGTGCTTGGATTAAAGAGCTAGCAACAGGTGAGGTAAATCCAAACCTTGCAACCCATCGCGATGCTTTAATTGCTAACGAAACTGCGCAATTGGGCGTAGATAAATTAATTAATTTGCCGCAAGGCTAATTAAGAATGATTCTTAACGCGTGAAGTTAAGGTACCGATTCCATCGATACCAGTTTTAACGACTTCGCCGCCCTTTAAGAATTTCTCTGGCTTAAATCCCATACCTACACCTTGAGGTGTTCCAGTATTAATAATGTCGCCAGGCATAAGTTCCATCACTTGAGATAGATACCAAACGCAATGTGCGATTCCAAAGATCATGTCAGATGTATTTGAATCTTGGCGCATCTCGCCATCAACTTCACACCACAAACGTAGATTCTGTTCATTCTTCATTTCATCTGCAGTAACAATCCAAGGGCCGACTGGATTAAATGTTGGGAAAGATTTGCCCTTAACCCATTGGCCACCACGTTCAACCTGCCAATAGCGCTCTGAAACATCTTGTGAGATTGTGAAACCAAGTATGTAGTCACGAGCTTCTTCAGGTGACTTTAAATAAAGAGCGCGCTTTCCAATAACAACACAGATCTCAACTTCATAATCTGTCTTAACAGAGTTTGGTGGAACGATGATGTCATCATTTCCGCCGATTACAGTGTCTGGTGCCTTCATGAAAACGATTGGCTCTTGTGGAATTGCAGCGCCAGTTTCATGAGCATGTTGTGTGTAGTTGAGTCCGATACAGATCGCCTTTGTTGGCCGCGCCACAGGGGAGCCGAGACGATAATCGGCAAACTTAACTTTTGGACGTGATGACAAATCTAACTTTTTAACTTTATCGAAGGCGCCGCTCTCAAGTTCAGTGCGATTCCAATCACTAATTACGTCATCAACAAAGACTGCTTCGCTATCGCTAACGATTACTGCAGGCTTTTCTTTACCGAATTCTCCAAGGCGGGCAATTTTCATAACCCTAGATTAACCGAAAGTTTGATGTTAAATTTGCCGATTATGAGTGATAAAAAAGACGGACGTAGAAGCGACAACTGGTTCAAGTCAGATCTAAAGCACGGTTATCTATACCGCGAAAGATTCCGCAATCAAGGTGTGCCATCTCATGTGATGATGGATAAGCCAGTGATTGGTATCGCAACAACATGGTCAGAGTTAAATCCATGCAATGCGCACTTAGACAAGATTGCCGAGTCAGTTAAGAATGGTGTTTGGGAAGCTGGCGGTTGGCCACTTGTATTTCCAGCCATGTCACTCGGTGAACCAGTCCAACGTCCAACTGCAATGTTGTGGCGCAACCTTCTTGCAATGGAAGCCGAAGAGTTAATTCGTTCAAATCCTCTTGATGGCGTCATTCTTCTCGGCGGTTGTGACAAGACTCCGCCAGGACTTTTAATGGGAGCAGCTTCAGTTGATCTTCCAACTTTGATGATTACAGGTGGCGCAATGCTTAATGGTCGCTACAAAGGTGAATTAGTTGGATCTGGAACTGCGGTTTGGAAAGCTACGGAAAAAATTCGTGCTGGCGAAATGACTGTAGAAGATTTCTTTGAGATGGAGCAATGCTCTGCTCGTTCAAATGGTTCTTGTATGTCGATGGGAACTGCATCAACTATGGCATGCGTAATGGAAGCGCTTGGCGTCTCACTTCCAGGCACAGCTGCTATTCCTGCGGTTGATTCACGTAAATATTTGATGTCGCATGTTGCCGGACAACGAATTGTTGAAATGGTTAAAGAAGATCAACGCCTATCTAAGGTTCTTACTCGTGAAGCATTTGAGAATGCAATTAAGACAAATGCTGCAATCGGCGGTTCAACAAATGCCGTTGTTCACTTGCTTGCAATCGCTGGTCGTATCGGCGTAAAGCTAGAGCTTGAAGATTTCGATCGTTTGGCTCGCGAAGTGCCGGTTCTAGCAAACATCATGCCTTCCGGTGAATTCTTGATGGAAGAGTTCTTCGAAGCTGGTGGACTTCCAGTTGTTATGAGTGAAATTTCAAAGCACCTGCACTTAAATCACATTACAGTTTCAGGTAAGAGCGTCAAGGAAAATATTGCGGGGGCTCACAACTATCGCGAAGATGTTATTTTTCCTGCCGACAAACCATTTAAAGAGCCAGGCTCTGGAATTGTTGTACTTAAGGGATCACTTGCTCCAGATGGTTGCGTATTAAAGGTTTCAGCTGCCTCACCTCATTTAATGGTACATAAAGGTCGCGCAGTTGTCTTTGAAGATATTGATCAATATTTAGTTGCGGCGGAAGATCCGACGCTTGATATTACAAAAGATGACATCATCGTTTTAAAACATGCTGGACCAAAGGGATTCCCAGGATTCCCAGAAGTTGGAAATATGCCGCTACCAAGAAAGATTTTGGAGACTGGTGTTACAGACATGATCCGTATTTCTGATGCACGTATGTCAGGTACTGCATATGGAACAGTTCTACTTCACACTTCTCCTGAAGCTGCACTTGGTGGACCACTTGCACTTGCAAGAACTGGTGACATTATTTCTCTTGATGTTCCAAATCGTCGAATCGATATCTTGGTTTCTGATGAAGAGATGGCAAAGCGCAAAGCAGAGTGGAAACCACTTCCACCTCGCCATACTCGTGGTTGGGCTAAGTTGTATTACGACACAGTTCAACAAGCGCACCTTGGTGCAGACCTTGATTTCTTAAATGGAAGTTCAGGCGATTACATTCCTCGCCACTCACATTAACGAGTTACTGCTATTCCTTAACGTCAATAATGTGGCGATTGCTTCTATCAAAAGTTAGATAATTCCAAGTCCAATCTGCCATTGTTCCAAGTTTATTTCTGCCACCCAGTAAATAGATTAAATGCAGCCAGAGCCAGGCATACCATGCCAAGATTCCAGAGAACTTAATTCTCTTTACTTGAACCACCGCTTTGTGCCTGCCAATTGTTGCCATGGACCCTTTGTCCTTGTAAATAAAAGTACCTAGAGTTTTTTTCAGAATTAATTTCTCAATTTGCTGAGCCACGAAGCGACCTTGTTGCATTGCAACGGGGGCAACCATTGGTAATAACTTATTCTGTGTATCAGTAAAACCTGCAATGTCTCCAATTGCAAAAATGTGAGGATAATTTTTTACTTGAAGCGTACTTTCGACTGGTACGCGCCCCTTTTCATAAGGAATATTAAGTTTCTTTACTGAACTTTCACCTGAAACGCCTGCTGTCCAAATAGTTAAATCGGAATGAGATTTAGTTCCATCATTAAATGCGATGCTTCTTGACTTAATTTCCTTGACAGATTTTAAGGTTTGGACTTGTACGCCCAACTTCTCCAACGCCTCTTTCGACTTTCTGGATAATTTCTCATCAAAACTTGGCAGGATTCTTGGACCTGCTTCGATGATATTAATTCTTATTTTGTCGGCAGCACTTTCTAAATCCAAACTCAAAGGTCCCTTTCGAAGTTCTGCGATAGCTCCCGCCATTTCTACTCCAGTAGGACCACCACCAATCACATTTATCTCAAAATTTGGTTCATCTTGGAAGCGGCAGAGATCTTCAAAATGACGTAAAACTGTTGATCGAATGTGGAGCGCCTCAGTTACATTTTTCATTCCCAAGGCATGTTGAGATACCCCCGGAATTCCAAAATCATTTGTGACTGAACCTAGCGCGACTACTAAATAATCAAAATCAAAAATTTCACTTGAATCTAATTTAATGCTCTTATTTTTATGGTCTATCGAAATGGGGCTACCCATACGAAATTTGATTTTGCTTTTACGTAGGGCGCTTCTAATTGGATATGCGATGTGATCAGCCGCCAAACCCGCAGTTGCAACTTGATATAAGAGCGGCGAAAAAGTTTGGAAATTATTTTTATCAACCAATGTGACATCACAAGATTTCTGAAGATTTTTCGCGGCCGTCAATCCCGCAAAGCCAGCCCCGAGGATTACAACTTTTGGTTTTGACATACAGAGAGTCTAGTTAGAGATCTGCCTTAACCACTTAAAAATCGGACATTTGTCCTATAGCTAAATATAAAGATTGGTCGAGTCGTTGAAATTCGACAAGGCAAGGAGGAGGCTTGGCTTATCCAGCGTCTTCGAAGAGCTGGAAATTACGGAGGGAAAATGCTTCAACTAACAAGCGGTCAATGGAGTTCGCTTTACAACATGTTCTCCTTTGGCCTAATCACAATGTTGGCGACAACCGTCTATACATTAGTTGGACAGAGCAGAGTTTTGTCGAAATATCGACTAGCTCTTGTCATGTCTTCAATGGTTACCTTTATTGCTGGTTACCATTACTTTAGAATCTTCAATTCATTTAATGAAGCTTCAAAGGCAAACGCTGTAACAATCGGAACATCTCAAGGAGCCTTCAATGAGGCCTATCGATATGTAGATTGGATTCTGACAGTTCCATTACTTCTAGTAGAAGTAATTGCAGTTTTAGCTCTTGCTAAAGAGGCTTCTAAGTCACTGATGTCTCGCCTTGTGCCAGCTTCAGCGGCAATGATTGCACTCGGCTATCCAGGTGAAATCTCAAATGTAAATGGAACCAAGACCCTATGGGGAATTCTTTCAACAATTCCATTCCTATATATTCTTTACGTTCTATTCGTTGAATTGAGCAAGTCACTTGATCGTCAACCTGCAGGTGTTGCAGAAACAGTTGGTCGTCTGCGACTTCTTCTAATTGGAACTTGGGGCGTATACCCAATTTCTTATTTGATTCCAATGCTGATCACTCACCCAAGTGCAGAACAAGCTGCGTCACTTTTCACATATCGCCAAGTTGGTTACACAGTGGCAGATGTGCTTGCTAAGTGCGTATTCGGTCTAACAATCTTTAAGATTGCAAGATTGAAGTCAGCTGCAGAAGGAATGGCAGACGTTCACTAGTAAAAAACAGATTAAACGGGGGAGTGAAAACTCCCCCGTTTTTTATAAGAGGATCGAGATGGAAATATGAAACTAAGCACAATTCGAATAGTTGGATACACGCAAATCGCACTTGGTTTAATCAATCTTGATTACCAACGGCATAAAAGTTCGATTTTAGCCGCAAGCATTTCAGCTGTCATATCTGGCTTAATTTTTATCGCTCTGACGTATTTGGAGTCAATTAGAAATTTTATTACTAAGAGAATTGGTGGAATTATTCTTGGGTTAATTGCGGCTATTATTGTCGCAATACAATTTAAAAATTTTAAATAATGAACTGAGGAAGTCAAATTGCCTAGATGGACAACTTCTAGCGTCCCGAAACTTACCGGGCAAACATATATTGTCACTGGTGCATCAAGTGGGCTCGGTCTCGTTACCGCAAAAACGCTCAGTGAAAAAGGCGCAAATGTCATTGCCGCTGTGCGCAATTTGAAAAAGGGTCGCGATGTCTTAGGTTCAAATATTGAAATAAGAGAGTGCGATCTTGCTGATCTTGAGAGCGTAAAGCAATTTGCCAAATCAATCACTGGTAATTTCGATGTTCTAATCAATAATGCTGGGGTAATGGCAATACCATTGAGACAAACAGCCCAAGGCTTCGAGATGCAAATAGGTACAAACCATCTTGGACATTTTGCATTAACTGGTCACTTAAAAGATCAAATTAAAGATCGAGTCGTAAATGTATCTTCCATCATGCATAGATTTGGCTCAATCAATTTGGAAGATTTGAATTCAAAATTGAAATATAACAAGTGGACTACGTATAGCCAATCTAAGTTAGCTAATCTGCTTTTTTCGCTTTCATTAAATAAGTATTTTGAAAGCAAGGGCTCAAAAGTTATATCCGTAAGCGCCCATCCCGGTTATTCAGATACCAACCTCCAGGTTAATTCAAGCCGAGGTAAGAAAACAAAAGCTATGACAATTGCAAATAAAATTTTTGCCCAATCTGCTGAACAAGGAGCACTGCCAATTTTATTTGCTGCTACTGAATCGCTTGAAAGAAATTCATTCGTTGGGCCAGATGGCGCATTTGAGTCTAAAGGGTATCCAAAGCTAGTTGGTCGCAGTAAAGCCGCGCAGGATGAAGTGATGGCTCAAAAACTTTGGGAACTTTCTAAAAAATTAACTGGCATCACTTTCTAAGTAAATGAAGATTCCTCTGGGTTCACTTGCACTTGTCGGTTCGGGTGAATACACACTTGGAATGGCTGAATTTGAGAGAGAATTAATTGAATTAGGGAGAGCCAACGGCAAACGCGGTGGCTACGTGCAATTTGCAACTGCTGCAGGGAAAGAGTCCGTGGATCGACTTAACTATTGGCGGGAGCTTGGAAAGCAACAAGCAGAACGAATCGGGGTTGAGTGTAAATTCGTCCCGCTTTTCGACAAAGTTGGCATTAATAATCCTCAATTCCGAGAGTTAGTAAAAGATGCCTCACTTATCTATTTCTCTGGTGGAAACCCAGTTCACCTTGCGCAAACTCTTCATGGAACTGATTTGTTGAAGGCTATAAAAGATGAATTTGCATCAGGAACATCACTTGCAGGTTGTAGCGCAGGAGCTATGGCTATGGCTGAGGAAGCTTCAATACATTGGCGCAAGAATAAAGAGAGCCATGATGGCTTTGGAATTTTGCCAAGAATGAAAATTTTTCCTCATTACGACCGATATTTTGGAAATATTCCTTCACCTATTAGAAGCTTTATTACAAAATCCAGAGATGAAGAATTCTCAATAGGAATCGATGAAAACACCGCATTACTTTGGAATAAAGAAAGCTGGTCCGTTCGAGGAGTTGGCAATATTCATTTACTTGGCAGTCACAAAAATGAAGATAAAAACAGATTTAATAACGGCGAAAATCTAAATTTCTTGCCTACTCCAGTAATTAATTAAATGGCTTAGCGAACTCAGTCTTATTTGTCGCCTCTAACTCAAGGAGACGATTCCATTTCGCTGTGCGATCAGAGCCATGGGTTGAGCCAACTTTGATTTGGCTTGCGCGCCAACCTGTTGCTAGATCTGCCAACCAAGAATCTTCGGTCTCACCGCTTCTTGCCGAAACAACGGTATTAAAACCTTCGCTCTGCGCTTGTTTTAATACAGATTGAGTAGCTGTAACCAATCCATTTTGATTTGGCTTTATAAGAATTGCATTTGCGCTCTTCTCCGCAATTCCTCTAGCTAGGCGAGCAGAATTAGTTGTGAATAAATCATCGCCCATTACTTGTAAACCAGCAGGTGCTATCTCCATAAAGGCCTGCCATGCACTCCAATCATCTTCGCCAAATGGGTCTTCGATCGAGATTATTGGAAGTTCTGTAACAAGCTTTTTAATTACGCCAACATAATCTTTTGCTTTGAAGCTTTTACGCTTCTGCTTTATATAGTAATTAGTTCCATCAAAGAATTGGCTAGCAGCAAAATCGATTGCGATTGACATTTGGGATCGCACTTCAAGTCCCACATCTTCAATGCATTTCATAATAAATTCACAAGCAGCGCTAACACTTGGCATCGCAAGGCCAAGGCCACCTTCATCGGCGATTAAGTGGGTTGGACCATGTTTCGCACCATTTTTAGCGGCTGCTTCACGGACAGCGCTGACCCAACGAATCGCTTCTTTAAATGAGCCAGCACCATTTGGAATAACTAGTACATCTTGAATATCCATTACGCGAGCAGCGTGGGCGCCACCTGAAAGAATATTTACCATCGGCATAGGAATTAAAAGTGTTTCTGAATTATCAAAGTAGCGAGCTAAATTCTCGCCACCAGCTGCTTTGGTAATTGCTAGTGAAGTTGCAAGAGTGGCATTTGCGCCTAAATTTTGATGGTTCTGTGTTGGATCCAAGTTCGCTAAGAGATCATCAATTGCATAAGGGTCAGCCTCGCGGCCATTTAGCGCCGGTGCAATAATCGTATTTACATTATTAACTGCACGCTCTACTCCGCGCTTGTCTTCATCGCGTAGTTCTAGGGCTTCATGGATTCCGGTTGATGCGCCAGATGGCGTTCTCGCAGTAAAAATTCGATCATTTTCCAAAACAACTTGAACGGCAACAGTCGGACGGCCGCGAGAATCTAAGGCCGAAAATCCTGTTAACTTCTTAATCTTCAATTAAATAACTCCTGCACTGTGGCGCTAGGTTGCCTCAAAATATTCTTTGTTAATTTTGCAATCTCAACCTTATCTCTATCATCGAGGTAATTTGAAGGAGAGACCCCCTCAACTCGGGCAAGGGCAACCAAAGCGATGTGGTGTGCAAGTGATGGTGAGACGGGAAGTTCTGAATGCTCTTCATAATTCGATATAAAGTTTTGAGCCGTTTGCGCCAAATCTGGAATTCCAAGTTTTATATATTTGCATAATAGGTGAGCGGTAACAAATGCGAGATCAAATACCGGATTTCCAGTGTGCTCTACTTCAAAATCCAGAACAATCGGATGAAAATCTTTTGTAACCATAATGTTCTTTGGGGAGAAATCGCCATGAACTAATGTGGTTTTAATGGTTTCATTTTCTCTAATTAACTCTTCAATAACTGTGAGATCTGGATTTAACTTTGCAACTGCGCGATAAAAAGGATTTATGCGCAGTTGCTCAAAGAGCGAATCCTCCATAAATTTCTGACGAGCACTTTCATGTGCAGCGCCATAGTTATGCCAAATGGCAAGTATTTTTCCAAGGTGAGAACCAATTATTGGGTTAGCTCGGCCAGCCAGCATCTCTTCTTTCCAATTTACGCAATCGCGTGGCAAGCGCTCCATGGTTAATGTAAATTCAATTGGATCGTTATCTAAAATTGCGGGTACCGCTTCGGGAGTTATTGAGTGAAAGAGGCGCATCGCTTCAGCTTCAACTATCGCGCGACGTTGATCGGCCAACCACTCTTGTTTAACTTTTAATTGCGGTAGCGCTTGTTTTAGAACTAGATCTTTATCTGAGGTCTTGATTCCGAGAACAACATTTGAAACACCACCAGTCAACTCTTCAACTTCGGCGTTGCCATCGATAATTCCGCGGGAGGTTAAATACGGAATAACCGTTGTTTCATTGAGTAGTTCAGCCATTAAATTTTGCGAGCGATTGACCAACCATTATCAACCAAGATTGATTGACCCGAGATAGCAGTATTTAAATCACTTGCTAATAGATAGGCAGCGTTTCCAATATCGGCCGGAACTAAGAGTCGTCCGGTTGGTGTTCCACTTTGAACTGCATCAATTTGTTCAGGCTTTAAGAGACCGCGAGACATCGGTGTATCAACAATTCCTGGGAGTAAGCCATTTACCAAAATACCTTTTGCTGCTCCAAGATCAACAGCCATCGAACGAACTAAGCCGCCGACTGCAGCTTTTGTAACTGTGTAGGCAAATTTATCTTGGCGAGTAAGAAGCTCCCAGACAGAACTAAGAATTACAACTCGGCCACCAGCTTTTATCAAATCATTTTCCATCAGAATTTTTACATGATCAGAGATAAATGAAACATTTGCTTCAAAGAGGCGAAGTAGTTCATCTTGTTCATGGCTTTGTACCGAATCATTGATATTGGCGCCTTGCGCAAAGACCACGGCATCAAAGGCCTTACCCTTTAAATTTGCAGGTAAATTCTTTCCATCAAGTGGGACTTGGAAGTCACAACTCTCTTTAACGCTTCGAGTACCGCAAGTTAAATTCCAACCCTCTTTAATAAAGCGATCTTTAATCGCCCCGCCAAGAGTTCCGGTACCGCCAAAAATTAAAAGTTCTGACATTTTACTTATTTCCAATTACTTTAAACCGTAACGGTTGAGCATTCCAATACCGATTGAGGCGCGACGTACTCGCTCACGAGCAGTTGCTTCAACCACGCCTTGGATATGTCCACCTGCTGGATAGAGACCAGGAGAGTTGCGAACAGTGAACTTTAAATAGATTGGAGCTGCAACGCGAACCAAATCTGGAACTTCATAGTGGCGAACTGCTGCACCGAAATCATCTGGCGCTTCCACATAAACATCAACTGGGATATCAACTTGCGCGCGAATTGCGGCAATTTGTTGAAGAGAAAGATCAGTAGCCAGGTTAAGAGTTGAGGCGCCCAAATCTTCAAAGAGCGCAGCAGTTGCGGTGTTGTTACAAGTTAAGGCAACTGATGTCTTCAAGATGAAATCACTTGGCAGATCGCCCTTCTTCTTTGCATCGCCAAGAACCTTTAACAAGCCAACATCGCCAACAAGAACTGAACGGACTCCAAGATCCGCACCATGAATTACATCTTCAACGGCATAGCGAAGTTGATCTGCGCCGCGAAGCGAAGGGTTTGCCACAACACCGCTTGATGATGCGGTCTGCTTTCCTATGTCCCAAGAAGCGCGCGGGCCAACAAAGAGACAGACTTCAATATTTTCTGACTTTCCAATTGCGACCATATCTTTGATCTCTTCATCGGTCTGCATCATGATTCCAGAGCCTTGTGAGATGCGATTTACAGTTATGTTGCGCTTCTTTGCTTCATCTAAAACAACTTTAAAAGCAGCTGGTCCTTCAACAGATGGAACTTCTAACTTCCAACGAGCGCCATCAGCAAATCGCTTTGCTGACTCTGGAAGACCTTCAGCATCTGCTGCTTCGATTCCTTGATGGCCTAGAAGTGTGATTGATTTCTTCATCGGTCCTTGTGGATCGCGTGATGATTGCCAGTTGCTCATTTGCCTTCTTTCGTCTCGTGTTAGTCAGTTCAAATTAATTTGGAAATAGCGTTGGCGCTACACCGCCAACTTTTGGCGTGCAGATATAAGTCTTGCCCCAATCTTCTTTCGCATCCGGTTTTGCATCATGGGCGGTAGTAATAATCATTTGCTCATAATTTGGTCCGATAAAAGCACATGAAGTTGGCATTGGAACCGGCATTTTAATTTCATCTGTGATGTTGAAATTCTTATCAAAGCGGCGAAGAACTGAGCCACTCCAGAATGCCACCCATATTCCATCTTCTTTATCGATACACATTCCATCTGGCAGACCTTGTGAGTCATCCGTGATGCGCCAGCGAACTTGGCGATTTGAAATCTTTCCATCGTTGTAATCAAAGGTATCGATTGATTTAGCCATAGTGTCTACGTAGTACATAGTTTTGCCATCGGCAGACCATGCCAAACCATTACTTAAATTAATTCCATCAACCTCTTTAGTTAATTGCAAAGTGTCTTTATCTAATTTATAGAGTCCGCAAGCTGCAGGATATTTCGCCCAGTCATATGGCATTGATCCAAGCCAAAGATGTCCATCTGGTGCGACCTTTGCATCATTCCAACGCTCTGGAAATGCATCAGGCTTTCCATTTACTTCTGAGCGAGTTTGTAACTTTTCAATTGTGCCATCTTTACGACGACGAACTGGACCATTTGCAGTTCCCAACAAATCCGAGCCATCTGCACAAGGAATGATGAAGCTGACATGTTCTGGCATCGTGTATTCATCTGTCGCGCCAGTCTCTGCATTTCGATATAAAACTTTGCTGTTATATATATCGACCCACCAAATATCGTTGTGGTTTTTACCTATCGCAACTGGACCTTCGCCAACTTGGCAACGTCGCTCATCCCAAATCTCTACCTTCATGACGCGTAAGCATAAGCCCCTTGTCTATGGCGTTACTATGACGCACATGACTTCCGAATTAACTTCCTTCGCTGGGCAGAACGTATTGGTGACTGGCGCATTTAGCGGAATAGGTGCGGCAGCCGCGGATTTAATTGAAGCTCGTGGCGGCCGCGTCTTCCGTCTTGATATTCAAGATATTTCTAAAGCTGATTCGGTAAAAGTGGATATGGGAAGTGAAGCGAGTATCAAATCCGCCGTGGACCAGGTTTTAAAAAGCGCTGGGCAAATTCATGCTGTTGTTAACTCAGCTGGAATAGCAGGACCATCTTCAACAAATACTGAAGATGTAAATTGGAACGACTTTCTAAAGACTTTAACTATTAATCTCTTTGGTTCAATTTGGTTAACCCAAGCTGTATTGCCATCGATGAAGGCGAATAAGTATGGTCGCATTGTTCATCTTGCTTCAATAGCGGGCAAAGAGGGGAATCCAGGAATGTCTCCTTACAACACCTCAAAGGCTGGGTTAATTGGTTATGTAAAAGGAGTTGCAAAAGAGATTGCAACATCTGGCATAACTATTAACGCAATTGCACCTGCAGTTATCCGCACGCCAATAAATGAAACTGTTAGTGAAGAGATTCAAAAATATATGGTTGCTAAGATTCCAGTTGGTCGTTTAGGTGAACCATCCGAGGTAGCGGAGATAATCGCATTTGCCGCATCAAAGGCCTGTTCATTTACAACTGGCTTTACCTTTGATATTTCTGGCGGACGCGCAACTTACTAATACGAAATAATAACTATGTCTGATCTTTATACATTCGGAGAGTTAATGGCTCTCTTTATGGCGATGGACACTGATTCAGTAAAGAGCGCTTCGCAATATCAAATGTCGGCTGCAGGCGCCGAAGCAAATGTGGCAGTGGCAGCTCATCGCTTAGGAATTGATGTTCACTTTCATTCAAAGGTTGGTAACGATTACTTAGGCGAAGCAGTTATGGCTCTCATGGAGAAAGAGGGACTTTCAACAAAGCATTTTGTTCGAAGTAATAGCTATACCGGAGCATTAGTTAGAAATCGTGGCCAAGAAGAGAAGTTAGATGTAACTTACTTGAGAAAGTGTGCAGCTGCCTCAACTTTTGAACCAAGCGATATTGATGAATCAATCATTGCAAGTTCAAAATGGGTTCACACAACTGGAATTACTGCAGCCTTATCTGAGTCCGCGAGAAATACCGTGGCTCATGCGCTAGATCTGGCGCGCAAACATAAGGTGCGCGCAAGTTTTGATTTAAATATCCGCTTAAAGCTTTGGAGTAAAGAGGAGGCGGGCAAAGCCCTTAAAGAGCTCGCTCACGATTTGGAATTAGTTACCGGTGGCGTAGATGAGTATGAAATTGTCTTTGGTGGTGGCGATCCAGAAACTAATTTAAAGATTGCGGCAGAGCGCGGAATTAATATTGCAATCATGACAAATGGACCTGAAGTAATGCGAATTTTAAATAATGGAGAGCGTTTTGATTTTGCACCAGAGAAAGTGAAGATTGTTGATCCAGTTGGTTCTGGTGATGCGGCAATTGCTGGAACTATTTGTGGAATCTTGGCTGGACTTCCATTAAAAGATGCGATCGCACAAGGCAGTAAGTGCGGTGCTATGGTTGCATCGGTATTGGGTGATTGGGCAGGAATGGTTGACGGTAAAGGTGGGCTATTGCCATGAAATTAAATTTAGATAGTGGAATCGTTGCAATTCTGCGAACAAAGACGGAATCAGAAGCGCGTGAAATGGCGAAAGCTTTAGTTGATGCAGGCATCAACCTAATTGAATTCACAACGACTACACCTGGCGCATTTGATTTAATCGAAGAGTTCTCTGAAATTAAATCTCTACATATTGGGCTGGGCACTGCGCTTACTAAGAAGCATGTAAAAGCTGGGAAAAAAGCTGGCGCGCAATTTATTATCTCGCCACATACCGATAAGGAAGTTATTAAAGCTACGAAGGCCGCTGACTTGATTTCAATTCCAGGCGTTGCATCACCAACAGATATCGGCAACGCAATTAAATTTGGCGCAGATGCACTTAAATTTTTTCCAGCCTCTTCACTTGGCCCAAATTATTTAAAGGCAGTTCGCGATCCATTTCCAGGACAGATTTGGATGGCAACTGGTGGAATTTCACTAGATTCAATTGGCGATTGGTTTAAGGCTGGATGTGCAGCTGTTGGACTGGGTAGCCCACTTACATCTGGTGGCTTATCTGAAATTGCTAATCGCGTTAGCGCATTCCAAAGCGCAATTAAGGCAGCGA
>CAYPMF010000005.1:0-21293 GCA_964411805.1 uncultured Actinomycetes bacterium
GGTCATAAGACGGTGTTAGTAAGAAACGCACGTGGCGTAACTATACCCCTCTTATTAACGCCTGCCGAAACCCGAGATAAATTTCTCAGCGCGTAGCGCCGCCCAAGCCACGCTCACCAAGTCTTTTGCTTTTGGATATAGGACATAACGGGTACGCCACTGAGGTTGGAATTTGGCATTGAATCTATAGAGCGATTCAACTTGGAACCAATTAGAAAAGAATCGAATTAAATTTCTAGTAGTACGCACAATTGGTCCGGCACTTATTTTTTCGGCACGTTCAAATAGAGATCTAAAAGCTGCAAAGTTAAGAGAGATATGTGTGATGCCATGGCCACGAGCAAACTCAACTGTATCTGCAATTAAAAGTTCAGTAACTCCCGGATCTATATTCTTTTCGCGCATCATGCGATCTAAAGAAATACGGTCTTCACACCAAGGAACAAAATAAAGAAAGCCTTTTATCTTTCCTTCTAACTCTGCAATTGTTACAAAACAATTTTCATCTCCGGTTTCGCCAAAGCGGTCCATTGACATTGAGAAGCCTCGTTCAGCAACCCCATATCTCCATTTTTTAGCCAAAATTTTCAATTGATTTTTTTCATCAATAGTTAATTCGCTCCAACGTTTTGACCAAGTGGTGTAACCCTTGCGCTTTATTCGATTAACCATTTGGCGGACATTTGCCATAGGGCGACCTTCAAGTGTGAAATCTTTTACAACGATAATTGCCTCGTCGCCAATATCAATTGCCAACATATCTGCATGCTCGACCCAAACTTCTCCGCCGAGGTCACTCGCTCCCATAACTGCAGGAGTCCAGGCATGAAGTCTTGCTTCCGCTAAAAAATTATCTATAGCTTCTGGCCACAAACTAAATTCTCCGAATGGGTCACCACTAGCAAGCATTACGCCATTTTCAACGCGATATGCGATCCCAGCTTTTTTATTCTCACTCCAAATTACACTCTTATCGTTTCTGGTTGCGAAATAGCCGAGCGAATCTTGATCTGAATCATGGTTAATTAGTTTACGAATTAACTCTGCCTCTTCTTTTGTTTGCTTTGGTTGCGGAGCTACTCTTCGGAAAAATAACCAAAGTGGAACTACCAAAGTAAAGAGACCCATCGTTGCAAGAGTTACTCCAATAACATCCGTAATTCGATCGCTCGTAAATTTAGCTGGGCCAGTTATTCCCACCATGCCTTCTATTACTGTTAAAACAACATCGCCAAATGAGTTACCAGAAGCTAGTTGGTTTCCATGTCTAAAGTAAATAATAAATATTCCTGCAAAGATTCCAACCAGAATTGCATACAGAAAGCCAATCAGTGGAGCTAATTTTGTAGTTGGATCAGAAACAGCGTAAAAATCTTTGCGCCAAATAATTAAGGCTAAAATTAAACTTAATGAAATTATTAATTGCCCTGGGTGTTGACGGTATCTAAATAAATCAGAGGCAAAATTTATGGCAAGAATTGCAATAGCAAGGTTTCGTGCGCGCTTCTTTCTTCTAATCAAAGAGCGAGCGATAATTATGAGTGCAATACCAGTAAAAACAGATGTTGCAAATGCAGTTGAATTTATGAAAAGCGGGGCATATTTTTCAAGCCGTTCGGCAGAACTCTTAAATGGTCTTAGGGTGTTAGCTAATATGTCTAATAATCCGAATAGATATGCAAGTCTTCCGATTATTAGCGGTGCCATTATCTAAATATCCCGGTATGCCCTAGTGAGTATCGCCCAGGTTGCGGATAAATAGTTAGACCGTGTGGTTCTTTGCCAACTTTTATTTGAGTTAAATATTTTCCATGTTCAATATCAAAGACATAGACAACGTTGTTGTAACGGCCAGAAACCCAGAATTGTTTTCCATCTGCTGAAATTCCACCCATATCTGGGCTACCGCCACCCGGAATCTTCCATTTAGCTACCAATTTATTATCACTAAAGCGAAGAACGGAAACGCTTCCTTCGCCTCGATTAGTTATTAAAAGATTCTTCGAATCCCTTGTTACATACATTCCGTGGGCAGCTTTTCCTGTATGAATAAAAGAATATGTTCCAAATTTATCCGCTGGCATAACCCAAACTCCATCAGACATCATATCTGCAATATAAAAAGTCTTACCATCCGGTGAAATTTTTATATCTTGTGGCTGGGGTTTCATGTTGTAAGTGGTTGGTAAAAATGAATAAGCAGTTACTTTCATTTTTGCAGTATTGACCCAAATTATCTGCCCAGAGAATTCACAAGTAGCGGCGAAGTAATTTCCATCGGCAGTCCAATCAGCATGATTTAAACCATCGCATGCAACTTTGACTGTTTTCTTAATATCCATGGTGTGCGGATCACGAAACACAAGCTGCTTATCTGCTTCAGCCATAACAATTGCATATCTGCCATTTGGCGTGAAATAAAGATTGTATGGGTCATGAACTGCAACCGATTTACCAATACTTACGTTTAGCGGATCAATTGGAGTCAAGAAGTTTCCCTCATTGTCATTTACCCAAAGCGTCTTCATATCCCATGAAGGAACTACATGTTGAGCTCCTCTTGGAGTTTTCCAAGTTTTTACTACTTTAAAAGTCTTTGGATCGATAACAGAAACGCTATTGGATGTGTGGTTTGGAACGTAAACGCGCTCTGGCATATTTTTAACAACATCACTTAATTGATTTGGGCGATCTGCGGCATAAATATCATTTGGATTTGTAACGGGCGGCATGCCATCTAGTGGAGCAAGCGCAACCGCTGGAGTTGCAAAAATTAGTGCAATAAGCGTTACAACTAATTTTTTCATCCTACATTGCCTAATAATTCTGTAAGAGTTACAGGTTGATATCCCTTTGCTTTAATATTTTCAATCACTGCAGGCATTGCGTCAACAGTGTTTTTATGGCCAAAGTGGAGGCTAATTATTGAGCCACCTTTAATTCCGTTATTTATATTAGAAATAACTGCTAATTTACCTGGATCTTGATAATCATGTGAGTCAACGTCATAAGAAATGCAGTTTTTATAACCATACTTTTGTGCAGTCTTTCTAATCAGGGCAGTCGAGTATTGAGTTCCGGAAGGTCTAAAAAATGAACCATGGTTTCCAGTTAACTTTTTGAGCAAGTTGGCACATTCTGAAATTTCTTGATCTACGCGTTTAGCTGAAATAGTTTTCATTTGGGTATGCGTCATTGTGTGATTGCCAAGATCGTGGCCACCATCGAGAATTTTCTTTGCAATTTCAGGGTTTGACTTTAGAAAAGTTCCAACGGCAAAAACCGTTACCGGAGTACTTGTTGCTTTAAATATATTGAGTAATTCATTAGCAAAATTAAGATCCCCTGCGCCATGGAAGGTAAGCGCAACCTTTTTACCACCTCTCGGACCATGGTTTATGTCGGGAGATAAAGCGCTGGCGATGCCCTCGAAAGCTACGCTGGCTGCAGCCGTAACGCCTCCCAGTAATAGAGCGCGTCTTGTGTAACTCACGCATGAAGATTACCGGACTGCTAAGGTAAAGAAGTAAGAGCTTGAACTAAGGAGCAGATTGAGCGACGACGACGAGAACAACTCAGACGAAATCATTACTGAGGAGATGCTCTGGGAGCGAATCCCTGAGACTACCGGGGTTGATCGTGCCAACACTTATTACGAATTAAGCGCACGTATTTATGCGCGTGGTCAATATGACGAAGCGCTAGCGCTAGCTGAAACGGCTCGTGATATTTATGCCGAACTTGGAAATACTAAAGATGGTTTAGCGCAGGCATACTCTGCAATCGGTTACAACCTAAATCAACTTAAGAGAATAAATGAAGCAGCAACTGCTATGAGCAAAGCTGTTGAACTTCTTCGAGAAACAAAATCACCAATGGCAATTGATTTAGCTTGCACACTTGGTGAGTGGTGGTTTAGTTCGAAGGAGTACCAAAAGACTATTGAGTGCATGGAAGATTGCGTGCACGAACACCTGGTTGACGGAAATGAGTCTGGTGCAGCAAATGATCTCCATCTGATCGGTTGCGCTTACAGAGAATTAGGTGATTTCAAAGCAGCGCTTGAAGCTTTTGAAGAAGCTCGTGGTTACTTCAAGAAGTTAAAAGAGGTAATCAATGTTGCCAGATGCGATCAAAAAATTGCGCATTGCTTATCTGAACTTGGCGATGGCCATGCTGCACTAACTGCCGCGCAAAAATCATTAGATGTATTCGTTACAGCACATGACAACGTTCGTGAAACTTATTCACTTTATGAAGTAGGTAAGGCGCAGATCGTTTCGGGTCAAGAAGAGGAGGGTTTGAGCACCCTTGATCGCGTTTTAGAAATCGTTACTGAGAGTGACAATAAAGATTTTGAATTTATAATTGAAATTGAGCGAAAGATGGCTGACGTGCTTCACAAGTTAGGCCGTGATGATGAAGCCGAAGAAATTGAACGCCGCGTTACTGCAGTCGCAGAGATAGTTGAAGAAGAGAATTAATTATTAAGGTGTTGCATCGCCCAGGCATACATCGCGATTGCAGCAGCAGCAGAAGCATTCATAGATCTCGTTGATCCATATTGGCGAATTGCTAGCACTACCTCGCAAATTTCAGTAGCTTCTTCAGACATTCCAGCACCTTCTTGGCCAAAGAAAAGTACGCATTTTTCAGGAAGTTTTGAAGTTTCGAGTTCTTTAGAAATCGGAAGGTTATCTATACCAATAATTGGAGTCTGATATTCATCGCACCATTTTTTAAAATCTTGAACCGTTGGATGATGCAAGACATGTAAGTATTTATCAGTAACCATTGCGCCTCGTCGGTTCCAATCACGCTTTCCAACAATATGTACCTTTTCAACGTTAAAAGCATTTGCAGTTCTTACAACTGATCCAATATTTAAATCGTGTTGCCAATTTTCAATTGCAATTTGAAGTCGATGGCGCTTGGTATCTAAATCAGAGACAATTGCTTCAACTGACCAATAGCGATATTTATCAAGAACATTTCGACGATCACCATTTTCTAGAAGTTCAGGGTCGAAATGTTTCTCAGTTGGCCAAGGTTTTGGATGAGGCCCAACGCCAACAACTGGATAAAACTCACCTGGTCCAATTTCAGCGTTAGTCATATGAGAATTTTAGGGTAATCATTTGGCATAATTACCCAGTGCTAAAACCGCGTAAATTGATTGTAGGTAGTGCAACGCTTGCACTCCTTTTCTCGACAACTACGCCATCACATGCACTTGATTTGCCGAAATCTTTTGCCAAGTATGCATATTCTCCAGCTTTAGCTAATGCTGGAATCATCGTTTTAGATCCAAACTCTCAAGAGCCAGTATTTTCTGATCAACCAGATTCTCTTCGCGCTCCCGCATCAGTTTTAAAGTTGCTTTCAACGACAACTGCAATTCGCGCGCTTGGTTCGAATATGACTTTCTCAACCTCCGCATACCAATTAGGGCCTAAGACCTTCGCACTTGTCGGTCAGTCTGATCCTTGGCTTTCTACATCTAAAACTTCATCTCAAAAATATCACCGAGCATTTTCACCATATTTAATAAATAAAATTTTAGAAACAAACCCTCGACTAAGAACAATAACTTTAAAAAGCAATGGCGTTTATCTTAAAGATTTAAAGAACTTACAAAAATATTACAAGGGGCGATTATTGATTCACACTGCTCCACTTAGCCCTGAAGAGCAAGCAGCCTTAACAGATTCTGAAAAACTTGCTCAAGTTAATTCACCTACTGTTGGCGAAATTGTTAAATTCACTTTGCTTTGGAGCGATAACGTATTAGCAGATCGTTTGGCACGGTTAGCTGCGGTAAAGATTGGTTATTCAGGTACTTCCGATGGCGTGCAAGGCGCTTTTAGCGCAACGCTTAACGCTCTAGAAGTACCAACTACTGGCTTGCAGATTTTTGATGGAAGTGGACTTTCGCATGACAACCGAGTCTCGCCGCGAACAATTGCAACCTTACTTGTAAAGATAAAAGACAATCCAGAATTTAAAGATATCGTTGATGGTCTTCCTACAGCTGGCGAGACAGGAACGTTGAAAAATCGATTTGTTAAAGATGCGCCAACGGCGGTCGGTTTAGTTAAAGCAAAAACTGGATGGATTAATAACTCCGTAAGTCTCGCTGGATATGTTGACGTGGGGAACCAAAAGTTTGCTTTTGCAGTTATTGCGGATCAAATAAAGCCTTATGAGAGAAATCGCGCCCAAGCGAGAATAGCAATTGACCGAATGCTTGGAACGATTGCTGCACCCCCGACTGCAAATTGAGTAATCTAACCGCGTGAAGCCGTATATCGCGCTGATGAAGTTGCGCGTAGTTGAACTACTTCTCGTAACTACTCTTCCGGCTCTATTTCTAGCAGCTCGTGGGGTTCCTTCTTTAAAGGTAACCATTGCAACTTTAATTGGTGGAACTTTGGCTGCCGGAGCTTCAAATGCATTTAATATGATTATTGAAGTTGACTCTGATCGATTGATGGCAAGAACTTCAAAGCGTCCGATAGTAAGTGGTGAAGTATCGGCAACAAATGCATTTTATTTTGCATCTTTATTGACCGTAATCTCGCTAACAATTTTCTCAGTTTTCACAAATGTACTTGCGACAGTATTAACTGGCGCTGCAATTGTCATTTATGTATTTGGCTACACGATCGTGCTAAAGCGTCGAACAGATCAAAATATTGTCTGGGGCGGAATTGCTGGATGTATGCCAGTCCTAATTGGCTGGGCAGCAATCGCTGATTCACTTTCGTTAACCGCTTGGCTATTTTTTCTTGTTGTATTTTTCTGGACCCCACCACATTTCTGGGCGCTGGCAATCAAATATAAAGATGATTATTCAGCCGCTGGCATCCCAATGCTTCCAGTAGTCGCACCAATTAATTCAGTAAGAAATCAAACTTGGTTTCATTCGATTGCCATGGTTCTTACATCACTTGGCACTGTTTGGGCAGGAAAATTACATTGGTCGATTATGGCGCTTACATTGATTTTAGGGATTCAATTTTTGCGCCAAGTTAAGGATTTGCATGGTGCGGAATCAGGGAAAGCTGCTGCTCGACTATTCCAATGGTCAATAACTTACTTAAGTGCTTTCTCACTTGCTTTAGTTATTGGAGCGCTTTTTCTAAATCCTTAATAAGATCTTGCGGATGCTCTAAGCCAACAGAGAGCCTTGCAAGCGAATCGGTGATTCCCATTGATTTACGTGTCTCTTCATCCAAACGACGATGAGTTGTTGAAGCTGGATGGGTTATTAAAGATTTTGAATCACCCAAGTTATTTGAAATATCGATTACCCGAAGTCCATTCATAACTTTGAAAAGCTCTTCCATCCCACCCTTAACTTCAAAACTAAGTGTGGAACCAAATCCACTCATCTGTTTCTTCGCAACGTCATGGCCTGGGTGGTTCTTCAAACCGGGATAATTTACCGAAGCTATTTTCTTATGTCCGGATAGAAATTCGGCAATCTCTTGAGCGCTATCTGACATACGAACCACACGCATATTTATTGTTTCTAAAGATTTTAAAAGAATCCATGCGTTAAATGCACTTAAGTTTGGTCCAGTATGGCGAACAAATTGGCTTAAATGATTTTGCACGTAATCTTGGCTCCCAAGAATTGCGCCACCTAAAACTCTTCCTTGGCCATCAATATGTTTAGTAGCGGAGTACATGACAACATCTGCGCCATGTTGCAATGGCTTTTGCAGAACCGGTGAAGACATTACATTGTCTACAATCACAAGCGCTCCAACTTTATGCGCGAGATCGCTAACCATCTTTAAATCCACAATATCTAGCATCGGATTACTTGGTGTTTCTATAAAGACTGCTTTGGTATGTTTTGAAAGCGCCTTCTCCCAAATAGATTTTTCATTACCGGTTACAAATTCAACTGTTACGCCCCAACGAGGGAGGAATTCATTTAGCACAACATAGCAAGATGAGAACATAGATGCTGCAGCGACTACGTGATCACCTTGCGAAACTAAACATGCAATTGAAGCAAACATTGCACTCATTCCGGACCCGGTGGCAACACAAACTTCTGCACCCTCAAGTGCTGCAAGTCGTTGTTCAAACATTGCAACTGTTGGATTTGCAAAGCGGCTATATAAGAAATGATCTACTTCATCTTTGAAAGAGTGAACAGCTTGTTCAGCGCTGTCGTATGTGAAGCCACTTGATAGGTAGAGCGCTTCTCCTGTTTCTCCGAAACCTGAACGCGCAAGCCCCGCTCTAACGGCGAGTGTTTCTGGATGTAACTCCCAGTCAGCAACTTTGCCATCAGATGAGTTTGAGTATCCCCATGGGCGATGCTGATGAACCATGGATAAAGTTTAGTGGCTAACATTCCGGTTATGAAAAGCGCTATAAGCGTTACAGGCTTATCGAAAGAGTATGAAGATCGATTTGCAGTTGATAATGCGACCTTCTCTGTTCCAAGTGGAACGATTTGTGGATTTATCGGGCCAAATGGCGCAGGAAAGACAACGACAATTCGCGCACTCTTAGGATTAATCAAACCAACATCAGGTGAAATTAAAGTTTTGAATTCTTCAAACCCAAATGAGTATTTACCAAAAATTGGTGCAATGATCGAAGGCCCTTCGTTTTATCCACTGTTAAGCGGGCTTGCTAATTTAAAGGTTCTTGCAGATTTAGGTGGAATTCCAAGCAATAGAGCAGAAGAGTTGATAAAACTGGTCGGCTTGGAAGATCGTGGTCGCTCAAAATTTAAAACTTATTCACTTGGCATGAAACAACGTCTTGGAATCGCAGCGGCTCTACTCCCAGATCCACAATTATTAATTCTTGATGAACCAACAAATGGCCTAGATCCAAATGGCATTCTTGAAATCCGCAATCTCATTAAAAAGCTAGCTGGAGGCGGCAAAACTATCTTTGTTTCTTCACACTTACTCGCCGAACTTGAAGCAATATGTGAGAACGTAGTGATGATTAAAGAGGGCAAAATTCTTTATAGTGGTTCCGCTAAAGAATTGGTTGGAAATAAAGATAGTGCAAGTATTTATATTGAACCTGAATACAGTGTTGATCTAAATAAGCTCATTAAAGTCCTAGAAGCAAATGGCTATGTTTTTAAGGTTGATGGCCAGGAAATTGAAGTCGCTGCCAACTCAAGCGTTGCTCCACATTTAAATCGCCTTGCATTTGAAAATGGTGTAACTCTCAAACGCATAAGCGAAAGAAGAGCGACACTAGAAGAAACATTCTTTGAAATGGTGTCCGAATGATAAGAGTATGGAAGAGCGAAATTCGCAAACTATTACGACCAAGATTCTTAATAAGTAATTTTCTAGTAGCGATGGCTTTGCAGGCTATTTTCACCGCCATCCTATTCTTAAAAGCTAAGGGCGCTCTCGTTGATGATTTAAGTAAGAGCTCAGGTTTATTCTTTTCAACTAAATCAATTGCATCATTTCTGGGAATAATTTCTTATTGCATTTTTGCGGCAAATTTTGCTCAGGAATATGGTTACGGGACATTAAAGAATTTATTAGTTCGTCAGCCAAATCGTTCAAAGTTAGTTGTTGGAAAAATTTTGGCAGTCGCCACTTTTATTGCCGCACTTGTGTTTACCGTTGCTCTGCTTGGTGGTGGACTTGCATACGCGCTCTCCTCGCATTCTCATGTCGATACATCGAATTGGAATTTCTTAAGTACAGATTTCTTGGCCCCACTATTAAATGTTGAGTTAGCTGCAATCGCTTATGGGGTAATCGGAGCATGTCTAGCTATTATTTTGAGATCTTCGATAACTGCAATAAGTGCAGGTTTAATCTGGTTATTGGTTATCGAAACACTTTTCGGATTCTTCGGTAAATCCCTTTCAAAATGGCTGCCTGGCGGAAATCTCGCAAATTTCGCTGATGGCGGTAGCGTAGAGATGAGCTATTTACATTCTGCTGCCGTAGTCGGCGGATTTTCTGCCATAAGCCTTGCATCCCTATTAATAATTTTTAATATGAGAGATGTCGCCAACTAATTTTTAAGGTTCCTCCTTTAACCTATGTCGAATGAGGAAGTTGGCTGCGTTAGGTACTGCGCTAATAGTTGCGCTACCTATTGTGATTATCGATAGCGCCGTTGCAAAGACCCCTCCGCCAACTCAAGCGCAAATTGATGCCGCCAAAGCTGCGGAAGCGGCTAAAGCCGCAGAAGCTAAGAAAGCCCAACAGAATTTAAATAATGCAAATCAAACGCTTCAACAATTAACAGCTGTAGCAGCCGCCGCAAATGCAAAATATAAAAAGGCAAAAGCTGAACTCGCTGTCGCAACCGCAAACGCATATGCCGCAGCAAAACATGCTGCTGCAGCTCAGGCAGAAGTGACTAAGACAAATAGAAAAATCGGAAAGCTTGCTTCAAGCGCTTACAAAATGGGCGGCGATGTAACGAATATTAATTCGCTATTGGAAGCAAATGGTCCACAGGATTTAGCTGATCGCCTTTCAACGCTAGATAATTTAGGTGCATCAAATTCAACAATTCTTGCGAGATTTAAAAAGGCAGAGGCCGCAGCAAAAGCAGCCAAGATTGAAGCAGATAGAACTCAAGCGTTAGTCGCTTCAGCTACTGCAAAAGTTGCAGCAGCAAAACAAGTTGCAGATGATGCTAAGGCGGCGCAAGCAAAAGAAGTTGCAAAGCTTCAAGTTATACAAAATCGTTTGATGGCCGAACTAACTAAATTTAAAAATTTTAGAATTACTCTTGAACAACAACGACAACTCTCTTCACTTGAAGAGGCAAATGCAGATATTGCCGCTAATACGCCAGGTCAATATCGAGTCTGGCCAGATCGTGGATTTACGGGTCGCAGCACAATTAGATCCACTGAAAGTATGCGTGCCGCAGCAGTTGATTATGCACGTATACAAGTTCAGGCACGGAAGCCTTATATCTGGGGCGCGCAAGGTCCAAATGCATTTGATTGTTCAGGTTTAGTTTATGCAGCATATAAGAGCGCAGGTCTAGGTTATCCAGCATGGGGCCGAGTTACAGCTGCTCTTTACTTTGTTGCAACAAAGCGCGTAAGTCTTGGGGCGCTCGTTCCAGGAGATTTACTTTTCTATTCTTATGATGGAAGTGTTCAAAATATTCACCACATCTCTATTTATGCAGGTAATGGAATGATGTGGGAAGCAAACTCAAGAAAAATTGGGCTCATTTATTCAAATATGTACTCGATCAAGGGCTTAATGCCATATGGCGGTCGCGTTTAATAATTTAATAGAGTGGGGCAGTGGCTCCAACTAATAAATCATTTTTAGAACTTCGCCTTGCAGTTCGCGAGCCCTTAAATAGTATTTCTGGAGTTGTGCTCGTTGGAGTATCTGGTGGCGCAGACTCAATGGTTCTCGCCGCCGCAGCGCAAGCCGAGAGTAATGGCAAGCGAGTAATCCCAGTAGTTGTCGATCATGGATTACAAAATGGTTCTGCCGATATTGCTCGTAAGGTAGTTGAGCGACTTAAAAAAATGGGATTTAATGAAGTGTTTAGTGCGCGAGCAGATGTGCAATTAACCGATGGCCTAGAGGCGTCAGCTCGCAGAGCAAGGTATAAAGTTTTTGAGCAGGCAATTGAAACTTATGGCGCACAAATTTTTCTTTTGGCACATACGAAAAATGATCAAGCGGAAAGTGTTTTGCTCGGCTTAGCACGAGGTTCTGGAACACGATCACTTTCCGGAATGCGTGAACAAAACGGGATTTATCTAAGGCCTTTTCTTGAAATTACCAAAGAAGAAATTGATAGCGCGGCTAAAGAATTAGATTTAGAAATCTGGAGTGATCCTCACAATGACAATTTGGAATTTAAGCGAGTTTTAATTCGTAAACAATCGCTGCCACAATTAGAAAAGGATTTAGGCCCAGGAATTATCGATGCCCTTGCGCGTTCTGCTCGCATAATGGGTGAAGATGCCGATGCGCTGGATCAATGGGCATCTGAAGTTTTCCAAGAACTTGGTATCAATAATTTAGAAGTTGCAAAACTAATTGAACTTCCAAAGGCCGTTCGAGCCCGCGTTCTACGAAAGGCCATCTATTCAGTAGGCGCACCATCCGGCTCAATCACCTCAGATCATCTGAAGCCTGTTGAGGCTCTAATCACAGCGTGGAATGGGCAGGGTGAGTGTGCGCTCCCTGGCGGTGTGAAGGTTTCACGAATTTCGGGCAGAATCACGCTCTCACCACGAGGGTAAGTCATCAATAGCTAAAGGTAGGAAATTGGACCAAGTAACTGCTGGATCAGATATCGAACGCATTGTCGCAACTCATGATCAGATTATTGATCGCCTAAAAGAGTTGGCGCGCAAAATTGAAACTGATTACAAAGATCGTGACCTACTTCTTATTGGCGTTTTAAAAGGCGCTGTTATGACAATGGCTGATTTTGCCCGTCAATTAAATCGCCATGTAGAAATGGATTGGATGGCAGTTTCATCTTATGGTTCTGGAACAAAATCAAGTGGTGTTGTAAGAATTCTTAAAGATTTAGACCGCGACATTACTGGTCGTGAAGTGTTAATCATTGAAGATATTGTCGATACTGGATTAACCCTTGCTTGGTTGAAGTCTAATCTCGAATCTCGCGGGGCAAAGAGCGTTGAAATTTTAACAATGCTTCGAAAGCCTGATGCAGCAAAAGTACAAGTGGATGTTAAGTACGTAGGGTTTGATATTCCAACAGATTTCGTTGTCGGTTATGGTTTAGATTTTGATGAGAAGTATCGCAATTTAGATTTCATTGGCGTTCTAGCAAAGCATATGTATTCATGAGCAAATTAAACGATTTAAAGCAGAATAAAAAGAAGGATAAAAAGAAGATTGGCGGGAAGCTGCCGATCCCTAATGGCCCAAAGCTAAATCCTCGTCGAATTCTGCGCGGACCTCTCTTCTGGATAGTTGTTGCACTTCTTGCAGTTTCATTCTTCGGTCGCATCACTACGAGCGGTAGCCAATTTGTAAAGGTAGATACCTCAACTCTCCTTGCGGCAATAGCTTCTGACAAAGTTGAATCTGCTCTTGTAGTTGATAAAGATCAGAAAATTCAGGTAATTCTTAAAAAGGGTAATTACATAAAGGGCTCTGCACGAATCTATGCCTCATATGTTTCTGGCCAAGAACCAACAATTATTGAACAACTTACTAGCAATCCACCTCCAAAGGCTTGGGATGTAAAGGTTCCAACTACTTCATTTTTGGCTTCGCTATTTATGACTTTCTTCCCACTTTTATTAGTGGCATTTATCTTGATGATTTTTATGGGCAATGCCCAAGGTGGCGGCGGAAGAGTATTTTCATTTGGAAGATCTCGTGCAAAACTCCACAACAAAGAGACTCCGACAAATACTTTTGCAGATGTAGCTGGGGCAGATGAAGCAGTTGCGGAGCTAGTTGAAATCAAAGATTTCTTATCTGCACCTCAAAAATATGTTGATATGGGCGCCAAGATTCCGAAAGGCGTTTTGTTATATGGCCCTCCAGGAACAGGTAAAACTCTATTAGCGCGAGCTGTTGCAGGCGAGGCACAGGTTCCGTTCTATTCCATTTCTGGATCTGAATTCGTTGAAATGTTTGTTGGTGTTGGTGCATCTCGAGTACGTGATTTATTTGCACAAGCTAAAGCAAATGCTCCTGCAATTGTTTTCGTAGATGAAATTGATGCAGTTGGTCGTCAACGCGGTGCTGGACTTGGCGGTGGCCATGATGAGCGCGAGCAAACTCTTAATCAACTATTGGTTGAGATGGATGGCTTCGATGTTAATACGCAAGTAATTTTAATTGCTGCAACTAACCGCCCAGACGTTCTTGATCCTGCGCTACTTCGTCCTGGTCGTTTTGATCGACAAATTCCTGTTGATCGTCCTGATTTAAAGGGCCGAACTGCAATTCTAAAAGTTCATGCAAAGAATAAGCCGATAGGAAAAGATGTAAATCTTGAAGACTTTGCAAAGCGAACACCAGGATTTACTGGTGCAGATCTTGCTAACGTTTTAAATGAAGCAGCTTTATTAAGCGCACGTGAAAATCGTAAAATAATTACAACTGCAGAAGTTGATGAAGCGATTGATCGCGTGATGGCTGGTCCACAACGCAAGACTCGATTAATGACTGAAGAAGAGCGATTAATTACTGCGTATCACGAAGGTGGCCACGCACTTGTAGCTCACGCACTTCCACACACAGATCCTGTTCACAAAATTACAATCATGCCGCGTGGTCGCGCACTCGGTTACACAATGGTTCTTCCAGATGAAGATCGTTATGCAACTACGCGAAATCAAATGCTTGACCAACTTGCTTATTCACTTGGTGGCCGAGCAGCTGAAGAGTTGATTTTCCATGACCCAACAACTGGCGCTTCAAACGATATTGAAAAGGCAACTAATTTAGCTCGCGCGATGGTTACCCAATATGGAATGACCGAACGTATAGGCGCAATCAAATTAGGCGTCACAGATGATCAGCCATTCCTAGGAAGAAACTACGGCCATACTCGTGACTATTCAGAGCAAGTCGCTGGCGTTGTTGATGGCGAAATTCAACGTCTAATTTCAAATGCACACCAAGAGGCATATGACATTTTGGTTGCTAATCGTGAAGTTCTTGATCATTTAGTTGAAGTTCTTCTTGAGAAAGAGACGATTCTTAAAGATGAAATCGCGAAAATTTTTGCAAAGGTAAAGAAAGTTCAAAAGCGACCTGCTTGGACTGGCTCTTCAACTCGTGTGCCGAGTTCGAAGCCACCTGTAGCTGCTAAAGCTGCAAAGGTTGTTGAAGTAGAACCTAAGGAGCCAAAGAAAGCTAGAAAGAAAGCTGCGCCAAAGGAAGAGAGCTAGTGAGCGAAATTAATTCAGTATCAATGGGGCCAAACCAAGGCGGCGCCAAATCTGAATTTGATCATGCACGTGCAGAAAGAGCAGTTAAAGAGTTATTACTTGCAATCGGCGAAGATCCTGAACGCGAAGGATTGCAAGACACTCCTGCTCGCGTTGCGCGTGCACTTAGAGAAAATTTCGCCGGTCTTTGGCAGAAGCCAGAAGATATTCTCGCCACAACTTTTGATATTGGGCATAGCGAATTAGTTATTGTTCGTGACATTGAAGTTTATTCACATTGCGAACATCATCTAACTCCTTTCCACGGGACTGCACATATTGGCTATATCCCAGGAGACAGTGGAAAAATAACTGGAATTTCAAAACTTGCTCGCTTAGTTGATTTGTACGCAAGACGTCCACAAGTTCAAGAGCGATTGACATCGCAAATTGCTGATGCTCTTGTTGAAGGTTTAGATGCGGCAGGCGTAATTGTTGTAATTGAATGTGAGCATTTGTGCATGTCAATGCGCGGAGTACGTAAGTCAGAAGCACGTACAATAACAAGTGCAGTGCGTGGCCAGCTGCGAAATTCAGCAACTAGAGCTGAAGCAATGGCTTTAATAACGTCTAATACAAAATAATTATGAGCCGTACTCTCGTAATGGGGATTCTTAATGTAACCCCGGATTCATTTGCTGATGGCGGTAAGCACTACAACTTTGAGAGTGCAATTGCGCGAGCTAAAGAGATGATTGCTGAAGGCGTCGACATAATCGATGTTGGTGGCGAATCAACTAGACCTGGCGCGGAGCGAATCCCGGAAGATTTGGAAAGAGAACGAGTTATTCCAGTTATAACCGAACTCGTTGAATTAGGTGCAACTGTAAGTATCGACACCATGAACGCTTCAACTGCTGAAGCTGCTATTGGGATGGGAGCTACTTATGTAAATGATGTAAGTGGTGGTTTGGCGGATTCCGCAATGGCCAAACTCTTAGCTCGCAATCCAAAAGTTCAATACATATTGATGCATTGGCGAGGCCACTCAAAAGCTATGAATGATTTAGCAAAATACGAAGACGTTGTGAGTGAAGTTAAGAATGAATTAGATGACAGAGTAATTGAGGTACTTAAGGCAGGAGTTTTAGAAGAACAGATAATTCTTGATCCAGGTATTGGATTTGCAAAGTTACCTATTCACAATTGGGATGTATTAAAGGGAATTGATCGGCTTGCGCTTCTAGGTTATCCGCTTTTAATCGGCGCTTCTCGTAAAAGATTTATCGGTGAACTATTGGGGGCCAATTCGCCAGATGATCGTGAAGCGGCAACAATCGCATTGACAACTATTTTGGCTCAAAAGCAGATTTGGGGAGTACGAACACATTCGGTCAAGCCGCATCGAGATGCAATTGCAGTCGCAGAGGAGATGCGTAAATGAGCGACAAGATTAATATAACTGGAATTAAAGGCTATGGGTATCACGGTGTTTTTGATTTTGAAAAGCGTGAAGGTCAAGATTTCATTGTCGATATTGACTTAGTGGCTAATTTAAAGAAATTAAATGATGATTTAGCCAAAACAGTTGATTACTCAAAATTGGTAAATTTAGTAAGTTCAGAAATAACTTCTAATCCAGTAAATCTTATTGAGACACTGGCGGAACGAATTGCAGAAAAAATTCTAGAATCAGATAAAAAAATCAAAGAAGTAACAGTTACTGTTCATAAACCTGCAGCTCCAGTATCGGCAAAGATTGCCGACATCAGCGTATCAATTCATAAAATTCGATGAAAGTTGTTATCTCTCTCGGATCTAATATCGGAGATCGCCAAAATTATTTAGCAGGTGCTATAGAAAGAATTAAAGAGTATATTTTTGTTGAAAAGGTTTCCGAATTTATCGAAACTAATCCTGTAGGTGGACCAGAACAACCAGATTATTTAAATGCAGTTTTAATTGGAGAGAGTGATATTGCTCCAATGGAATTATTAGAAATCTGCCTAGCCATAGAAAGTGAATTTGGCAGAGTCCGAGAAATTCACTGGGGTCCAAGAACGTTAGATTTAGACTTAATTATTATTGGTGAATTACAAATCGAATCGGAAAAATTAAACCTTCCACATCCAAGGGCACATGAGAGAGAATTTGTCCTTGCGCCGTGGTTATCGATCGACCCTGACGGTGCGATCCCAGGAAAAGGTTTAATCTCCGAACTTTTGGCAGCGCTTAAATAAGAGAGTAGCCTTAACCTGTTGGCCCGGTACCTAGGAAAGGACTGGAGCATGAATAAAGAGTTAAAGCGCCCGTTGGCATTTGTTCCAACTATGGGGGCTCTTCATGCTGGCCATGAATCGCTGATTTCAGCGGCGAGAAAACGTTGTGAAGAAGTTGTGGTTAGTATCTTTGTGAATCCACTGCAATTTGAAAATAAAGAAGATCTTGCAAATTACCCAAGAACTCCAGAATTAGATATCAAAAGTGCTGAGAGCGCTGGAGCGACTTATGTTTGGCTACCGACCCTTGAAGAGATTTATCCAGCTGAGCCGAAAATAATTAAAGCAGGACCAATCGGAGATTTATATGAAGGGGTTCATCGTTTTGGCCACTTCGACGGAGTTTTAACCGTAGTTAAGCGACTCTTTGATTTAGTTATGCCAGATATCGCTTATTTTGGTGAGAAAGATTTCCAACAACTTTTCTTAATAAAGAAGATGGTTCGTGAATTGGATCTGCCAATTGAAATTGTGCCAGCGCCAATTGTGCGCGATGTGGATGGACTTGCACTTTCATCACGCAATATTAGGTTAAGTGCTTCTGGACGAAATAGCGCTTTAATAATTTCAAAGGCGTTAAGAGAAGGTGGCTATGACCGAAATAGAATTCATCAGATTCTTGCTACTGAAGTAAATTTCAATTTAGATTATGCTGAAATAATTGATTCAAATACTTTTCAAATAGCTGATTCTTCAACTACGAATAAGAGAGCAATAATTGCCGGTTGGGTTGAAGGAGTTAGATTGTTGGATAACGCATGAAACTTTTGGCAGGAAAACCAGGCTGGACAGTTAGCGCCGATGTAATCGTTATTGGATCTGGCGTGGCTGGCCTAACGGCTGCATTGAATTTAAGAGCGCACAATCTCTCAGTTCTATTGGTAACTAAGGCACAAATTGATGAAGGTTCAACAAAGTGGGCACAAGGCGGAATCGCTGCGGCGCTAGGGCCAGGTGATTCACCAGAACAACATAAGAAAGACACTCTGATTGCTGGCGCAGGACTTTGTAATTCAGCGGCTGTCGATGTTCTTGTAACTGAAGGGCCAGAAGCAGTTCGTAAATTAATTTCACATGGCGCAGTCTTTGATAAATCTGAGACAGGTGAAATTGCACTTACTCGTGAAGGTGGACATTTAAGAAATCGAATTCTTCATGCTGGCGGCGATGCGACAGGCGCAGAAGTTTCTCGAGCGCTATTAAATGCTGTTCGAAGCGATAGCGGAATTGAAATTATTGAAAACGCTTTAGCAATTGATGTTTTAAAAGGTAAGAGCGGTGCTGTTTGTGGAGTAACACTTCACGTAATTGGTGCAGGAAGTATTGATGGCGTTGGCCGAGCTCTATCTAAAGCAGTTGTAATTGCCACCGGTGGACTCGGTCAGGTTTATTCGCAGACAACTAATCCTGCTGTTTCAACTGGTGATGGAGTCGCACTCGCGCTAAGAGCAGGAGCTGAAATTGAAGATGTGGAATTTATTCAATTCCATCCAACGGTACTTTGGCGCGATGAAACTGAAAAAGGGCAGCAACCGCTAATTAGCGAAGCCGTTCGCGGTGAGGGAGCATTTTTAGTAAACGATAAAGGCGAAAGATTTATGAGTGGGGTGCATCCGCAGGCAGATCTTGCTCCCAGAGATATTGTTGCAAAAGAAATTTTCCGTCAAATGAAAGAGCACAACACTCCACATGTTTGGTTAGATGCAACAAAAATTAGAGACTTTAAAGATCGATTTCCTACGATTTATATTTCTTGTATTGAAAATGGCATTGACCCAACCTCACAACTTATTCCAGTTTCACCCGCTTCTCACTACGCATCAGGTGGAGTTAAAGTAGATTTAAATGGGCAGACAACTATTAAGAATTTATATGCATGTGGCGAAACCGCATGCACAGGTGCTCACGGTGCCAATCGACTTGCTTCAAATTCATTACTTGAAGGGCTGGTGTTTGGCACAAGAATCGCAGAAGCAATCGTAAGAAATAAAGGATCTGGGGAAGATCCAATCGAAGAAGATAAGAATTATTTTCTTGCAGATCCAGCAATAAAAATGCCGCTCCAATTAGCTATGAGCAAGGGAGCAGGTGTTGAACGATCAGCAAAATCTCTAAAAGATACTTTGCTTATTCTTGAGCAACTTGGAACGCACCAAAGCATGTCACCTCGTATTGAATCTTGGGAAGTTTCTAATTTATATTTATTAGCGGTTGCGATTGTTCGAGCAGCAATTGAGCGTACTGAAACAAGAGGATCACATTGGCGCAGTGATTATCCAGAGAGTTCTGATGTATGGCGAAAACACATCATTCAATCAATCAACCAAGAAGGTACATGGAATTTGCGAGAAGAGGGAGTCAACTAATGGCGCTAAGCGAGAACTTAGTTTTTCATCTAAAAGATTTAGGTTTAGATGCGCACCATGTTGAAGGCTTGGTGAGAGAAACAATCGCTGAAGATTTAGCGGGCGGGCAGGATGTCACTTCAAATTCCATAATTCCGCAAGAGCAAAGTTCTATTGCGGAGTTTGTCGCAAGAAAACCGGGAATTGTTGCTGGGTTACATGTTGCCGCTGCAGTTCTTGAGGTCGAGGGAATCTTGGACTATGAAATTTTAGTAACTGAAGGAAGCCATATCGAACCAGGCCGAGTTCTTATAAAGGCAAAGGGCAATACAAGAAAACTCCTACTTACCGAAAGAACTGCTTTAAATTTCCTCGGAAGATTAAGCGGTATTGCGACTTTAACCGGCGCATGGGTGGCTGAAGTAAAAGGAACAAATGCAAAGATCAGAGATACTCGTAAGACAACTCCAATGCTGCGTGAAGTTGAGAAATTTGCAGTTCGAATGGGCGGTGGCGAGAACCACCGAATGTCTCTTTCAGATGCAGCTTTAATCAAAGATAATCATGTTCTTGCGGCTGGTGGAGTTTCACAAGCATTTGCAGCAGTTAAGAAATCATTTCCAAATATTCCAGTAGAAGTAGAAGTCGACTCACTTGAACAACTTAAAGAGGTTGTTCCAATCGGTGCCGAATTAGTTTTGTTAGACAACATGTCACTTGAGCAATGTCGAGCCGCGGTTGAGATCGCGGACGGCAAGTGCAAATTAGAGGCTTCGGGCGGTTTAACAATTGAAAATGCAAAGGCATATGCAAAAACCGGCGTTGATTATCTAGCAGTTGGAGCTTTAACTCATTCTGCGCCCGTTTTAGATATTGGTTTAGATTTGAGAATGGAGTAGTCATGTTATTAGCAATTGATGTAGGAAATACAAATACAGTATTAGGAATATTCGATGGTGAAGAGCTAGTTAAATCTTGGCGAGTAAAAACAGATCCAAGGGATACAGCAGATGAGCTATGGATTAGATTTTCAACTCTTCTTGATGGCTACTCAGTGGATGCTTTGGCAATTTGTTCTACTGTTCCCGCAACGCTAAAGGAATTGCGAACAATGGTTACAAATTACTTTGAAGAAATTCCAACCACAATTGTGGAGCCTGGTGTTAAAACTGGAGTGCCATTGTTAGTTGATAATCCGAAAGAAATAGGGGCAGATCGAATTGTTAATACCTTAGCTGCACATGAACTGTTTGGTGACAATGGCCCTTGCATAGTCGTAGATTTTGGAACCTCAACAAATCTTGATGTTGTTTCACCGCAAGGAGAATTTCTAGGTGGCGCACTTGCAGCTGGAATTGAAATTTCAGTTGAAGCGCTTGCAGCACGAGCAGCACAATTGCGTCGAGTTGAACTTGTGAAACCAAAGAATGTAATTGGAAAAAATACTGTAGAGGCCCTGCAATCGGGAACAATCTATGGTTTCGCTGGGCAAGTTGACGGCTTGGTTGATCGAATTTGTGATGAGTTGGCACTGTTATATCCAAGTAAGCCAGATGTGACTGTAATTGCAACTGGCGGATTAGCGCCATTGGTGTTCGGCGTAAGTGAAAATATTGATTTCCACGAACCAGATTTAACGCTTATTGGTCTGCGCCTTGTCCACGAGAAGAATTCGTAAAAGGTAGGCTTGCGCACCTAATGAGCGAAAATATTGAGGATGATCTACCCGAGCAATTAAGAATTCGGCGAGAGAAGCGCGCTGCAATTCTTGAGCGCGGTGGTGAGGCATATCCAGTCTCAGTT
>CAYPMF010000006.1:0-20460 GCA_964411805.1 uncultured Actinomycetes bacterium
GGGGCTTGGTTTAAGTAAACCACACACCAATAGACCTGAGAGAATTTGCGGGTGATTGAGAAAGCATATTTTGCAACAGGCTGTTTCTGGGGAGCAGAACGCCGATTTTGGATGTTACCTGGAGTTATAGAAACTTCTGTTGGATACATGGGCGGCGATAAATCCGAGCCAACTTATAAAGAAGTTTGTACTGGAACTACAAATCATGCTGAAACTGTTGAAGTCACTTTCAATTCAGATCAAATTTCATATCAACGTTTATTAGAAGAATTTTGGACGATGCATGACCCAACTTCGCTCAATAAGCAAGGCGGCGATATAGGAACACAATATCGAAGCGCAATATTCACAACTTCAAAATCACAAATTGCAGATGCAGAATTAACTCGAGATCTTTACCAGAGCGCTTTAAATGAGAGCGGAATTGGAGAGATCTGTACAGAAATTGAAGATGATGGCAATTACACCTATTGGCTAGCAGAGGAGTATCACCAAAGATATTTAGAGAAAAATCCTGATGGTTATGACTGTCATTCAAGTACTGGAATTGCATTCCCACATGAGCGAATATCCAAATAAGGTCGATGAGGCCGAATTAAAAAAACGCCTCGACCCTCTCAGTTATTCTGTACTTCGCGAAGCTGCAACCGAACGTCCATTTACAGGCGAATACACTGATAGCGATTTAGTTGGTGTTTATAAATGTAAAGCTTGCGGTGCTGAATTATTTAGAAGCGAGACTAAGTTTCATTCTGGTTGTGGTTGGCCTTCTTTCTATGCGCCAACTAAAGATGATGCGGTTGAGCTAATTGAAGATCGTTCACTCTTTCCAAGAGTTCGAACTGAAGTGCGTTGCGCTGGTTGTGGTTCACATTTAGGACATGTCTTCGAAGGTGAAGGATTTGATACTCCAACAGATCAACGTTGGTGCATTAATTCTGTATCAATGATTTTAGAACAGAAGTAATTACCAAGTAGAAGTTTCACCATCCACAACTCGCCAGCAATACCAGGCGACCACACTTTGAAATCCTTCAAATTTTTTACCAATTACATCCAACTTCTTAGGCTCAATCTCAGTTCGGAGTTTATGTAACCGTTCCCAACCGCGTCGAACACCTAAATCTCCTACCGGCCAAACATCGAGTCGGCCGAGATGAAACATCAAGAACATCTCTGAAGTCCAGCGGCCAATACCCCAAACTTTGGTTAATTCGTCACTGATCTCTTGATTACTTAGTTTTGGAAATTTTTTAAATTTAATATCACCATTGATTATGGAATTTGCTAATTCATGAATGCTTCGAGCCTTGGCGCCGGAAACACCCACGCTCCGTAACTCTGAGGTGGAAATTTTTACCAATGATTCAGGGATTGGTTTTCCATCAACTAGATTATTTACGCGCTTAATAATCGTATCGGCCGCTTTTGTTGCAAGTTGTTGTGAAAGAATCGAATTAAGTAGAGTTTCAAAATGAGAGCGACTGTATTTCTTTAGGCCTAAAGTGCAGAGCGGGGCGCTCTTGATTATTGGCTTGAATGCGGGATCAATGCGGGAAATCTTGCGCACTATCGCGCGCATCTCATCTTCGCTTGTGAGAGCCACAGGGCGAAGTTACGCTATTTTTACCTTGTGAGTACGACGGTGTGGTCCCTTACCCTGCTTGGGTTAATTCTCGTCTTGAGCTTTGATTTTTTTATAGCTTGGCGAAATCGAAATAAAGCCACAACTATGCCTGAAGCAACGGCATGGACCATCTTCTACATTTCGCTAGCAGTTATTTTTGGTCTCTCTCTTGGCTTCTGGTCAAATGTAGAGAGACAGCATGCATTCTTCGCAGGTTGGCTAACTGAATACTCACTCTCCTTCGACAATCTCTTTGTATTCATATTGATTCTTGCCAAATTAAAAGTTTCAAAGGAGAAAGAGCAGTTAGCCCTTCTGGTTGGAATTGCAGCATCATTGATGCTTCGAGGCGTCTTTATCGCGCTGGGTTCTGCAATTGTAAGTAGGTGGTCTTGGATATTTTTTATCTTCGGTGCATTCTTGATTTACACGGCCTTTTCGCTGATCAAAGAGACAGAGGAAGAGGAGTGGGAAGAAGGTAGGTTCCTAAAGTGGCTAGAGAAAAAAGGTGCATCCAGATTTACAGTGGCATGTTTAGCTTTAGCGATTACAGATATTCTCTTTGCCTTTGATTCTATTCCAGCAATCTTTGGTTTAACTCGAGACCCATATGTGATTGTCACAGCCAATATTTTTGCGCTTATGGGATTGCGTCAGCTTTATTTCTTAATTGGTGGACTTATGAAGAAGTTAATCTTTTTGACCCAGGGATTAGCAATTCTCCTCATATTTATTGGCGTAAAACTGATAATCGAGGCGATGCATTCTCAAGGCTGGCACACTCTAGGTAATTTTCACTTGCCAGAGGTACCGCTGCAATTTAGCCTTGCCTTCATAATCTCAGTGCTAGCCGCAACGACATTTTTCAGTTTAATTAAGACTAGAAATAAGAAGGACTAATAATGGCGCTAAAAATAGATGGACTGCCTCTTTCTCAACTTCGTAAACGCAAGAGTACAAAATGGCGCGATTATGGCGAAGGCGTCCTTCCATTACCGGTCGCAGAAATGGACTTCGAGATCGCGGCACAAGTTCGTGAAGTTCTTGGAAATATGCTCAAAGACTCGGATACGGGTTATTTGGGGTCAATTCCAGAGTTAAATGAGAATTTTGGAAAGTTTGCAAAAGCTCGCTGGGGCTGGGATATAGGGAACGCTCAGTTCTACACCGCTGCAGATGTTGGCGTTGGAATCGTTGAATTCTGTCGAACATTTTTAAATCCTGGTGATGGAATAATTTTAAATACACCGGTTTATCACAATTTCTTAAATTGGATAAATGAGTTAAAAGCTACTCCAGTTGATGTGCCACTTAAGAAAAATGGAATGGAATACTCGCTTGATTTTGTTGCGCTAGAAGAGGCTTATAAGAGCGGCGCAAAAGCACATTTCTTATGCAGTCCACATAATCCAGTCGGAGCTGTATTTTCAAAAGAAGATTTAATTAAAATTGCTGAATTAGCTAAGAAGTACAACGTAATTGTTATGAGCGATGAGATTCATGCACCGTTAACTTATTCAGAAAGTAAGTTTGTTCCATTTCTTGACTCATGTGAAATTGCAAAAGAAGTTGGCGTCTGCATTACAGCAGCAAGTAAGTCTTGGAATTTAGCTGGGCTAAAGTGCGCCTTTATCCTCACTGAGAGTGAGCGAATGGATGCCCTTGCAAAGAAGATGCCGGCTGCGGTTCATTATCGCGCCTCACTTTTTGGTGCAGTTGGTGCTGCAACAGCATATTTATCTAGTGATTGGCTTGATGCAACTCTAGAAACTTTAGATCGCAATCGAAAATTAGTTAAGAAATTATTGGATGAAAAATTACCAACAGTTGGTTATCGAATTCCAAATTGTTCATATCTCGCTTGGCTAGATCTAACCTCGCTTAATCTTGGGCCAAATCCAGCTGAGACTCTTCTTGAAAAGGAGAAGGTGGCCTTTAGCCATGGAATTACATTTGGACCACAATCAGGACAATTTATTCGCTTAAATTTTGGAACTAGCGAAGAAATCATTACTGATGCAATCGAAAGAATAGCTAGAGCTAGTAAGTGAAGATTTAAGTGAAGAAAGTAGTAATTGGCGGAGGTGGACATAACGCACTTATCGCAGCCTTTTATCTAGCTAAGGCAGGTTTTGATGTAACAATCCTTGAAAAGGGTGAAATCGGTGGCGCGACTGTTAGCCAAAGAGTTTTTCCTGATTATGATGCCAAACTTTCTCGCTACGCATATTTGATTGCGCTACTTCCAGATAAAATTGCAAAGGATCTAGATTTAAAATCAAAGACTCTTTCCCGTGCAGTAGCTTCATTTACGCCAACTCGGATAGATGGTAAAGATAAGAGCCTTTTAATAAACACTAAGATAGGCGAAAAGACAGCGAACGATTTCAAAGAAATCACTGGCGGAGATTCAGAATTAGTTGCATGGCAAAGCTTCTACGGTGATGTTTATAAGTTTGCGCAGGCAGTCGCCCCAACAATGTTGGAAAAATTACCGACTCGAAGTGAACTTAAGGCAAGAGTAAATCATCCAATTTGGGATGAGTTAGTTGAGCGTCCAATTGGGGAATCTTTAGAGAATAGATTTAAGAGCGACTTAATCAAGGGAATTGTTCTTACAGATGGCCTAATTGGAACCTACGCAACGGCTCACGAGCTATATGCGAATATCTGCTTCATCTATCACCTTGTGGGAAATGGAATTGGTGAGTGGAAAGTTCCACAAGGAGGGATGGGCGCCTTTGTTTCGGAGCTTCATGAAAAAGTTAAATCGTTAGGCGTTAAAATTAAAGACCATGCTCCAGTTATTGAGATTAAATCAAATGGTTCTGGCTATCTAGTAAAAACATCTGAAGCAGAATTTGAAGCAGATTTCTTCCTCTCTAATTTTGCACCTCAAGTTTTAGCAAAAATTATGGGGACGACCCCACCAAAGAGTCTTCCTGGCGCACAGATTAAAATAAATATGCTTTTGAAGAAGTTACCGAGGTTAAGATCTGGTGAAGATCCAAGAGAGGCCTTCGCAGGAACCTTTCACTTTGATGAGAGTTATTCAGAATTTCAAAATGCTTACGATGAGGCAAAAGCAGGAAAGATCCCAACGAAAATTCCTGCCGAAATGTATTGCCATACCCTTACTGACCCTTCGATTCTAAGTAAGGAATTAGTCGACCAAGGCTTCCAAACTCTAACTCTCTTTGGGATGCATTTACCTGCAGATCTCTTTGAAAAGGACAATACTGGCGCTAAAGCAATCGTTAAAGAGCGGTTACTTAATCAGTTAAATCAATATTTGCTAGATCCAATCGAAGAGTGCTTGGCAGTTGCCAAAGATGGTTCGCTCTGTATCGAAGTAAAGAGCCCTCTAGATATTGAAGCTGATGTCTCACTCCCACGCGGAAATATCTTTCAAAAAGATTTATCTATGCCATTTCGAGAAGATGGAAGTGCACCGAGTTGGGGCGTTGAGACTGAATTTAAGAATATTTTTCTATGCGGGGCAGGTGCAATCCGCGGGGGTGGCGTAAGCGGTATCCCTGGCCACAATGCGGCTCAGGCGGTAATCGAAGCCGCTTCAATGTAAAGTTATCCTTATGAAGGCGCTTCGAAAAATGCTCGGAACTTTGCTTGGAGTATTTACTCTAATTGCATTGGTCTTTGGCGTCCTACAATCTGTATTTAAGTGGATCGCAAACACTATTGATGATGATCATGAAGTCTTCTCTGATGACGAGGGAGACTTAGTCTCATAATGAGCGACCAATATATTGCCGGCTCTTGCAATATTGGTAAGGAAGAGATCAGACGCAGAAAGAGCGTTGGGCTTCTAGGTGCAATCGCAACTATTCTTGGCGCGATTTCAATAATTAATAAATATCAGAGCGCATCACCACGACTTTGGCTCTTCATTCCGGCAATGGTCTTTGCAACTGGCTGGATTCAATCTAAGAAAAAATTCTGCCTTGCATATGGCTATATGGGCGTATTCAATTTTGGCAAAGCTGGAGCAGCTCAAAAGGTGAGAAGTAAGGAAGAGCGCGATGCTGATCGAGCAACCGCATTCTCTATTCTGACTCAGGCAGTCGTATTAGCTTTCGCAATTACTGGCTTGATTTATTTTTTACCTGCTTAAATTTATTTATAGCTATATAAATTAAAATTCCTAAGGCAATACCCCAAATTAAATCGATAATTAAGACTATAAGCGCAGTTGATATAAGAACAATCGCATCAGATTTAGTTGTTGCCAAGGCTTCTTTGATAGCCGATGGCCTTGCAATTCGATAAGAAGTTCCAATCAGAATACCTGCAAGCGTTGCAGTTGGTATATGTGAAATTATTGGATTAAGTAAAAACACAGCAGCAAGTAAGAATATTGAATGAATAATCGCAGCAGCTCTTGTATGTGCTCCTGATCGGACATTTACACCAGTTCTTGCAATCGCACCAGTTGCGGGTAGCCCGCCAAAAATAGATGAAACAGCGGAGGCAATTCCTTGGCCAAAGAGCTCGCGGTTTGGTTTATATGGAGTAAAGCCATCTTGATGATGAGCTAACGAATCGGCAATACGTGCAGACAAGAGCGATTCAATTGCTGCCAAAAGCGCAATTTCAAACATTGGAATGATTAGCGACTTAAATGGAATTCCGGAGGTTAGATGAGAGACTTTAAATACATTCGTAGGTAAATTGCCTACGGTTGGGATATTTAAATTTATAGAGAAAGCAATTAATGTAACAAAGATGATTGCAACAAAACTGGCGGGGATATGAAACATGAAACCAAGTTTTTTTGCAAACAAGGGGTAACTAAATTTGATAACTAAAGTAAGAACAACAAGAGATAAGGCTTGCAAATTTAAGCCTTTGTCCACTGCATAATTCAAAGTCTTTACTGCGGTTGCAATAGTGCTGCCGCCATTTTGCGATGAGACAGCAAGTGCGCCAGGTAATTGCTGTAGCGCAATTACGAGAGCTATGCCAAAAGTAAAACCTTCCATAACCGGCCATGGCACTTTATTAATAAGCGATCCACTTCGAATTAATCCAGCAAGAATAACTATGAGTCCAGCACCAATCCCCAGTGGCAACAAGGCTGCTGTTCCAAATTTAGTAACTATCGGGACTAATACAACAGTCATAGCTCCAGTAGGTCCACTTACTTGGTAATTAGATCCGCCGAAAAGTGCAGCAAGAAAACCTGCGATGATTGCAGTTATAAGACCAGAGGTCGCGCCCGTGCCCGTCGTAATGCCAAAAGCTAGTGCTAGAGGAAGCGCAACGATTCCAACTGTGATTCCTGCAATTAAATCATTGCGCCAATTGCGTTGAAAGCCTGCGAAGTCACTGAGAGTCGGAAGAATCTTTTCCATTACTTAATAACCATAGCGCAATCTTTAGTAGATTTCTCGTATGGCACCACGCGCTCTCCATATCGTTTTAAATGGAGTAACTGAGGATTCGAGAGTTTTAAAGTGCGCATGGTCCCTTGGAAATGCAGGATGGGATGTAATTGTTGCAGGAGCGACTCCGTTTACACACTCGGATTCTTTCGAAATTGGCCATGCACAAGTCATAAGACTTCCATTAAAAATAGTTCTATCTAAATCACTATTGGCCAAGATTGCTAGACGAGCGAGATATTACAAACGTCGAGCAGAGCATCATTTAAAAATAAAGCGCACCACCACAATTCCTAATTTATCTCGCGCAGTTAAACATCTAACTCCGATTGCACTTGAATATAGACCAGATGTAATCCACGCCCATGATTACACAGCCCTACCGATTGCCGGCCAGTTGATTAATATCCTCAAAGAGAACGGCCACACTGCAAAACTTATTTACGATGCGCACGAATATGTTCCTGGGGTTGCCCACCTAAACCGTCAACTCTCTACCGTTTATTCAGAAGCGGAGCGAAGAGAAGCGAAACGAAGCGCAGCAATTCTCTCAGTCAGTGAGGGAATGTCAGATTTATTAATTCCGCATCTTGAGATTTCAGTTCGCCCTGAAATAGTTGCCAATGATCCCCTAGTAGAAGGTCAACAAAAAAGTTCTCGAAATTTAAGAAGCGATGTTGGAATATCAGACGAAGTTCCGTTGATGGTTTATTCAGGGGCAGTTGCTCCACAGCGAGGTGTTGAGACCGCAGTGCGAGCTCTGGAATTCTTACCAGATGTTCACCTAGTAGTCATAGCTAATACTAAGAATCAAACCATTATTGATCTCAAGACTAAGTACTCGCATTATTCAGAGCGCTTTCACGTTCAGCCATATGTACCAAATGCTGAATTAGTTTCATATCTGAGTTCAGCGACTATTGGTTTAATTCCGCTTCATCATAAGCAAAATCACGAAATTTCATTAATAACAAAGTTCGGCGAATATATGCAGGCGAGACTTCCTATTTTAGTAAGTGATGTTAGGACGATGGCTGCCGAAGTTAGAAAATTGGGTAATGGTGAAGTTTTTATAGCGGAAGATGTTAATGATTTTGTAATTAGCGCAAGAAAAATTATTGATAATCCAAATAAGTATGGTTCGGTTTATACAGCTGAAGTATTAGCAGAACGAAGCTGGGAGAGACAAGCGGAAAATTTGGTTGCCATTTACAACCGAATTAGTAATCAGAGCCCAATCGCGCGAGAAATTAAGCCTTTTAAAATTAGCGAACCGGAGCGCCGATAACCCGTAGTGAGGTTCCAGCAAAGTTGCTCTTCGCAAGTGCTCTACGGCCATCAACGACCGCTTTAACGCCAGGAAAATCTTTTTCAGTTAACTTCTTATATTCAGCATGATCAGCTTGCAGAATCATTCCATCTACTGATCCACCAATTGAATATGGCTCAAAACCTAGCGCTTTAATCTCATCATCGGTATACATAGGATCATTTACAACGACATTTGCACCTGCGGCTTTTAGCGCGTTTACAGTTGGGAAGACGCCAGAGAATGCTGACTCTTTTACGCCACCGCGGTAAGAGATTCCCAAGACCGCAACTTTCTTGCCAGAAAGTGAACCTAGTTCTGAATTTAAAATTGAAACGGCATGATCCGGCATTCCTGCATTTGCTTCGCGAGCTGCGCGAACCACAGTCGCTTCTGGATCATTCCAGAGATAAAAGCGCGGATAAATCGGAATGCAATGCCCACCAACTGCAATTCCAGGTTGATGAATATGGCTAAAAGGCTGTGAATTTGATGCAGAGATTACCTTTGCAATATCAATATTTGCAGTCTCAGCAAATTTTGCAAATTGATTGGCTAGCGCAATATTGACATCGCGATAAGTAGTTTCTGCGAGCTTTGCCATTTCACTTGCTTCGCAAGTTACTAAATCCCAAACTCCATTTGGCTCTTGTAAATCTTCGCGCTTATCAAAATCAAGTACGGCGTTATAGAAATCTATTCCCGCTTTTGTTGAGCTCTCGTTAATACCACCCACAAGTTTTGGATACTTGCGAAGGTCAGCAAAGACGCGACCAGTAAGTACGCGTTCTGGTGAAAATACCAAGCTGAAATCGACCCCAGCCTTTAGCCCAGAACCTTTTTCTAAAGCTGGAGCAAAACGATTGCGAGTAGTGCCAACTGGGAGAGTGGTCTCATATGAAACTAAAGTTCCCTTCTTTAGACCAGCAGCAATCTTGGTAGTTGCATCATCCATCCAACCAAAATCAGGAACGCCATCCTTATCTACGAAAAGCGGAACGACAACAACAACTGCATCAGATTCTGAAACAGCAGAAGTCGTATCAGTTGTAGCCTTTAAATGGCCTGAAGCAACAACTTTCTTTAAATAATCTCCAAGGTGAGCTTCTCCAGGGAATGGTTCAATACCTTGATTAACTACGTCGACAGTCTTTTGATTTACATCGCAACCAATTACATGGTGGCCCTTCATCGCGAATTGAACCGCTAGTGGCAGACCAATCTTTCCAAGTGCAACTAATGAAATCTTCATAACTTAACTGTTTCCTTATTTTTAGCGCTCTCAAGCATTGCACTGGCTACAGCGACAGTTGCAAGACCTTGTTCCATTGTGACAATTCGATCAGTTGCACCAGCAACGCCTAGTACGGCATCACGGAAAGCTTCATGCTCAGTGCGAAGCGGTTCAGGTTTGGCAAAAGCGTAGCGAACTACATCCCCTTCACTTACTCCGCGGAATGCAGCTACAGAATCCCACTCGGTTTGCACTGAAGCATTTGCATAGAAAGTTAGATCAGCAGTCAAGGTATCTGCAACAAAAGCTCCACGCTCGCCGGTAACTATCGTTAAACGTTCTTTAAAAGGAGTTAGCCAGTTAACTAAGTGATTGGTAATAATTCCATTATCTAAATCGCAAACTGCTGCAACCATATCTTCATGCTCACGCCCAGATTTGTGAGCAGTTCTTGCTGATACAGAAACATATTTCGCACGAGCGACCCACGCAGTTGAATCAATATCGTGAGTTGCTAAATCTTTAATTACGCCAACATCTGCAATTCGCGCAGGAAATGGTCCTTGGCGACGAGTTGTAATTTGATAAACGCTTCCAAGTTCGCCAGCATCTAAACGTTTTCTTAATTGTTGAAGAGCTGGGTTATATCTTTCGATATGGCCCACTGCACCAACTAATCCTTTTGCTTTAAATGCTTCAAAAATCTTAAGAGCCGCTGGAGTATCAACTGCTAGCGGTTTTTCCACGAGCGCATGGACTCCTGCATCCGCCAACTTAAGCGCTAACTCTTCGTGATATGCGGTAGGTGCCGCGATCATTGCGTAATCCACACCAACTTTAATTAGCTCATCAACGCTCTTTAAAATTTCACGTCCACCAGCAACTCCATGAGGATCGCCACCAGGATCTGAAACTGCAACCAATTCCACGCCATCTAGTGAACTAAGAATGCGGGCATGATGGCGCCCCATCATTCCAAGACCAACTAGGCCTGCGCGTAGCTTCTTACTCATTAAAGCGATGCCGCCACTTCATTTACAACTGAAACTATTTTTTCTAATTCAGCTTGAGTAAGTGTTGGATAAATTGGAAGTGATACGCATTCTGTGATGATCTCTTCTGTAACTGGCAAGTGCAGGTCGAGATTAAATGAAGGTAAACGATGAATAGGTGTTGGGTAATAAACACCAGAACCAACGCCTTTCTCGCCAATGCGCTTCATAAATTCATCACGCTTCTTTGAATCTTTGCCAGGTATCAAAATTGTGTATTGGTGATATGAGTGCGTAGTTCCAGGTGCTACATGTGGAACTACTACATTCTTTAAATTCGCGCTTAAATAAGCGGCATTCTCTTGGCGCTTCTTAGTCCAACCTGGAAGTTTTGCTAATTGAACGCGACCAATAGCAGCATGAATATCAGTCATTCGAGTGTTAAATCCAACTACCTCATTCTTATAACGTATCTCTTGCCCTTGATTACGAAGTAACTTGAGCATGCGAGCAACTTCAGCTGAATCAGTTACGCACATTCCGCCCTCGCCAGAAGTCATATTCTTGGTTGGATAGAAGGAGAATGAGGCTACAGTGCTAAATTCACCAGAATTTTTTCCGTTTAGTGATGCAAGATGGCCTTGAGCTGCATCTTCGAAAACTAATAAATTATTTTTAGAAGCTAACGCATTAATTTCATCCATAGGAGCAATATGTCCATATAGGTGAACTGGCATTATCGCCTTGGTCTTCTTTGTAATAAGTGATGCCACATGGTTTGGATCAATATTAAAAGTCTTTGGGTCGATATCTGCGAATACTGGAACGCCACCTGCAAGAACCACAGAGTTTGCGGTAGCTGCAAATGAGAATGAAGGAACGATTACTTCATCGCCTGGCTTAATTCCACCAGCGATAAAACCTAAATGAAGTGCAGAAGTTCCAGAGTTCATCGCGACGCAATGACGTCCGCCCACATGTTTTGAAAACTCTTCTTCAAATGCTGCAACTTCTGGACCTTGCGCCAACATTCCTGAACGAAGTACGCGATCAACTGCTTCGCGCTCGTCATCGCCAATTAAAGGTTTAGCTGCTGGAATCATTAATTATTTTCCTCTATCAACTCTTCACCCTTTTGGATGTAAGTCGCGCCAGTGGTTGGGCAACGGAAGCGATTATCTCCAATTTCATCTAGCGGTTTGCCGGCACGACCCACCCAACGGATTCTTTTTGCTGGGACTCCTGCCACAAGCGCAAAATTCGGCACATCTTTAGTAACAACAGCGCCAGCGGCTACAAGCGCCCAAGCACCTATCTTTACCGGCGCGATACATACTGCTCGTGCGCCAATGGATGCACCGTCACCAATTTCAACGCCAACTGCGTGCCAATCAGATCCACCCTTTAATGATCCATCTGGATTTACCGCTCTTGGGAATTCATCATTTGTTAATACCGCAGCCGGTCCAATGAATACGCCGTTACCAAGTTTTGCTGGCTCATATACAAGTGCGTAATTTTGAATTTTGCAGTTGTCTCCAACAATAACTCCGGAACCTAAATATGCTCCACGACCAACAATGCAATTCTTACCAATCGAAACTTTATCTCTGACTTGAACAAGATGCCAGATTGATGAGCCATCTCCAATCGTTGCTGATGGATCAACCTCAGCACTTTCTACAATGCGCACAGCCACGCCTGCAGTCTACCTTGTTAGAGCTTTGCCACCGCCTGCGTAAAGGCTTGGTAATGCGCATCTGGATTGAGAATTTCCCGCGCCCACAACTTAGATTTGCGGCGCATATTTAAAAGAGCATCTTGATTTTGTGCCCAAGAATTTAAAATACTTGCAGCGCCTTCATCGCTCTGCGTTATAACCCCGCCACCACTTTGATTTAAAAGTTCAATACATCTAGGAAGCGAAGAAGATAAAACTGCAAGACCAGCATAAGAATATTCATATAACTTACTAGGTACAGCTTCAATAAAGGCAGGTGTAGCTTCCAATAAAGTTAAACCAACCCAAGCGCCTTTTGCATATTCCCAAGATTTATTAGGTGCAAGGGCGCCATGGAATGTGACTCGAGTTGCCACATCTGAATTTTTCATCCATTGCTCAACATAATGTTTATCTTCATTTGCAATTGGTCCAATGAAATCAAAGTTCCATTTAGGAGAAAGCTCGGCAATTCTTAACATGGAATAAAGGCCGCGACTCTTTCGAATATCGCCAATATAAATGGCCCGTGGAGATTTATCTAGCTCACCGCTATCTGGAATCATTGAGGAATCAGGAAGATTTTTAATAACGAGTCGATTCTTTGCGTTAAACGGCGGAACCTGAACATCAGCAACTATTAGGAGATCTGCGCGAGCTGCAAATGCGCTTGCCAGGCGCGCAACTGACTTTGCAATTGTTCCAACAATTCCAGTTGCCCATGTGCGATCTTCAAGGAGCTTTACATAATCTTCATTGATATCTGCGATAACTTTCTTTCTGCGCAACTTTGCCACGATAAAAGTAATTGGCAAGATATCTGGTGAAATAGTTAGGTAAGCATCCCCTTTGGCTTGAAGAGGTATAGCCAATGAACGAAATACTCGTATCACTTTGGATTTGCCACCAATCACTTTATGAAAGTGCGAACCCTTAGGGGCATCACTAATTTTTCCGGGCGCCCAAATATGAACTTCGATTCCACTTTGAATTAAGGTATTTGCTAGACGATGTAAGCGGGCGCGGGAGACAGTTCCGGCGCTAGAAAGTATCGAAACTTTCATGATCATTACATATCCTCGTAATTTGAAGGCAATGTACCGACATCTAGGAACTTTAAGTATTCCTCGGTAATTGTCTCTGGTTTACCTTTCGAAAGCATTTTGCCTTTATGCATCCAGATTGCGCTATCGCAAAGTTCATTAATTGTCGCAAGGGCATGCGAAACGATCACAATAGTTCTAGCCTCAGCACATAGTTCGCGCATTCTGGTAAAAGATTTCTCTTTAAATGCTGCATCTCCCGCAGATAACGCCTCATCTAATAAGAGAATATCCGGCGTCATATTTACAGCAACGCTAAATGCAACACGGCCATACATACCGCTCGAATAAGTTCTCACTGGCATATCAATAAAACCATCAGGTAGATCTGCAAATGTTGCAATCTCTTCAGTCTTTGCTTCAATTTCAGCCTTCGACATTCCTGAAGCAAGTCCGCCCAAAATAATATTGTCGCGACCAGAAAGCGAGGGATTAAATCCAACTCCAAGTGCTAGAAGTGTTGAAATCTTTCCATTAACAATGATGCGACCTTCACTTGGTGGCAAAATGCCAGCTATCGAACGCATAAGTGTTGATTTACCTGCGCCATTTGCGCCAACAATTCCAAGTACCGAGCCATGCGGCACATCAATTGTTAAATTCTTAACAGCTTCAATTGTGCGCATACGTACTTTTTCACCACGGCTAGCGCGCATAACGGCATTCTTTAAAGTCTTCTTGGTATCAACATTTATTTTATATTTAATCGAAAGATCTTCGATACGGATTGCCAACTCTTCTGGCATCTCAACTGGCTTAGATACGGACCGCAAAATCACGCTCCCTAGATGAGAAGAAATAACCACCAATAATTATTGAACCAATTGCCCAAGCAAAAGCTCCCAAAATATAAGTAAGAGTCGGAGCTTGACCACGAATCCAAACTTCTGAATTAGCAGATAAAACTGGCCCAAGCGGATTTATATAAATCGCTGCTCGATGCCATCCATGCAACATATCTGGCAACCAAAGTACAGGGGATAGATAGAGCCAAATTCTTAAAATATATGAGAGCAATTTATTTGTATCGCGGAAATAAACATTCATGGTTGCAAATAAGAGCGCTAGGCCAAAACCGGTAATGCCGACTAAGGCAACCAATACTGGAATCCAGAGCAAATTAATTGTGAATGAGTGGACCTCGGTCCCTTTCGCAAAAAACTTTACAAGAATCAAAATAAAAAGGTAGACCGGCAAGGTAGGTAAGAATTGCTGGAAAGCTGAGATCGTGCTTGAGAATGGAAGAAGCGCTCTTGGAAAAGCTTGATTAAGGATCAATCGACCGCCACTTGTAATTGATTGAGCGCCAGCTGAGATGCAATTTTGAGCGAAGTAAAAGGTAAAGAGTCCAATCAAAATATGGAGCAGAGTATTCAAACCATTGTGATTGTGGCCGCCGCGAATTACCGAGACCAACAGAAAGTAAACAAAAGCCAACAGCAGTGGGTTTAATACCAACCAAACCTTGCCAAGTTTTGAACCAAGATATTCTGCTTTATCTGCAAATTTTGAGAGTTCGATTGCAAATGAGCGTCTTCGCCAAAACTCCTTTAGGTATGGAATGACAGGTGGAAGTTTGGCGCGGTGTGGTTCAAAGACCTGAATCTTTGGAAGATATCCGCTCTCATTAGCCATGGCGATAGTCTGCCATTAAAGCGGCTGTGAATTGCACAGCGAACGGGTGGGAACGGAATTTCATACTTAAAAAAGCGCAAATATTCGCGCATCATCTTGAGATTCAAGGTGAGGATTGAATAAAAGAAATGGCTATATATGAAGAAGCACTCACTAAATAAAATCGCAATTAGCGCGCTCTTAATTTCTGGATTAGCTGCGCCTGCTGCCTTAGCAGTTGAAGTTCCACAAGTTCCAATCGCCCCACAAGAAACAAAGGTGAATAACTCTGGAGTTTCAACTGAACCAATGAAGGTAGTAAAGGTGAAGGCAACCAAGAAGAAGGCAACTGCTAAAGCCACAAAGAAGAAGGCAACAGCTAAAGCTACAAAGAAAAAGGTCGCTGCTAAGAAGGCCACTAAGAAGCGCGTTCGTCGTTCATTGGTCCGTAAGTAATAAAAGGTGAGATAAATCGGGAGAAGGGGCGGCCTAATCTGTTGCCCCAACTCGATCTTAAGAGTAAATTTTCAATCGTGGACATCGTAATTCATACTCGAAATGCAACACTCGCTTCAGATTTCAAAGAGATCGCAACAGATAAATTGCAATCACTTGACCGTTTCAGCGTCAAATTAGATGGCGTAAAAGTTGAAGTTAAACATGAACAAAATCCACGCTTTGGAAAGAGCGCACATGAAGTTATTTTGACGACTCATGGCTCCGGTCCATTTATTCGCGCAGAAGGAACGGCATTTAATGACGTGGCCGCTTTTGATGAAGCAGTGAAGAATCTAGAGTTACAAATCAGAAAGATTCACGAAAAATCGAAAGATATCGCGCACGACACCTTGCGTAAGCAAAATTAATTTAATGCGATTGCTTTAAAACTAGCGGCAACGCTTCCAGGATATCGGTTGCGGTAATCGGCGCCTTGCTCTTTGCAGCAAACTTTCCTGCCAATCCATGTGCGGCTACCGCTTTAGCAACAACTTGCAGGCTCTCTTTTAAATTTGATGGCGACCAACTTGCGAGCATAGAAGCTATTAGGCCAGCCAAGATATCTCCGCTTCCTGCTGTTGCTAATTCAGCCCCACCATTCTTATCTACAATCACTGATCCATCTGGTGAAGCAATAACAGTGTTATGCCCCTTTAAAACAACAATTACATGAAAATGTTTTGCAAGTGCCAGTGCGCACTTCCTACGATCGCCTTTTTCAACTGGGAATCCAAGTTTTGCAGCTTCGCCTTCATGTGGAGTAATTACTGTGAAAGCTGTATCAGAATTTGAAGCAAGCGACATTGCATCGCTATCCAAAACTAAATATCGACTATTTGGGAAGGTAAAACCTCTTGGCAATTTTGGAGCGCCAGATCCAATAACAATTGCATCGCCTTTAAAGTCCCGAGCTTTTGCAAGTGGGACCACATCTGGAAAGGCGTTTAAAACTAAATCAGTTGGAAATTTTGAAAGTGCGACATAGTTAATGTAACCAGCGCCACCGCGTCGAGCGCCGCCAACAGTTAGAACTGCAGCACCCGGATATTTATCACTTCCTGCAACCACCGCAACAACGCCATGGGTGTACTTATTAGATTCACTTCCGCGGATAGGCAAGTGGCGTCGATTACTGATAGCCATGACTTAACAATGCCATACTTCGTAGGTGAGCAAAATATTAGATGGCTTACTTGAAGGTTGGTGGATGTTCTACGGAACATTCTGGGCGTTAGTTTTTGGATTTACTCTTTCTGGTGCGATTCAAGCCTTTGTCACTAAAAATAAGATGGAAAGAATCCTTGGAAACCATAAACCAAAGACAATCGCAAAGGCCTCATTCTTCGGTGCGGTAAGTTCTTCTTGCTCCTACGCCGCAAGTGCACTCGCGAAATCTCTAGTTTCAAAAGGTGCGGATTTTACGGCTGCCATGGTCTTTATGTTCGCAAGCACAAACTTAGTTTTGGAACTTGGTTTAGTGCTTTGGATTTTAATTGGATGGCAATTTGCGCTCGCTGAATTTGTCGGTGGCGCAATCATGATTACGCTCTTAACTTTAATTTTGCCAAGGTTATTTAAAGATATTAAAAGCGGCCCACGTTCACTTCAAATGGCAGATGAAATGCCAAATGGCAAAGCAACTTGGAAAGATGCATGCGGCTACACAATTGGCGATTTCACGATGGTTCGCGTTGAACTCCTTGTTGGTTTTGCAATTGCCGGACTTGCAACGCTCGTTCCAGTTTCCGTTTGGAATAGTTTATTTTTAACTGGACATGGATTCTGGAGCTCTCTTGAAAATGCACTAATCAGCCCGATAATCGCTTTTATCAGCTTTGTTTGTTCAGTTGGAAATGTTCCACTAGCAGCCGCCCTTTGGCATAGCGGGATTTCATTTGGCGGGACAATTGCATTTATTTATGCAGATCTATTAGCAGCGCCTTTAGTCCTCATCTATCGCAAATATTATGGAAATAGAGTCGCAATTAAATTAGCGCTTTCATTCTGGCTAATTATGAGTGCAAGTGGCTTAATTACAGAGGGCTTATTTAAATCTCTGCAGTTAACCCCAGTAAATATGAGCCACCACATGGTTATGAATCATGTGGGCTTTAATTACACAACGGTCCTAAACACCTTCGCCTTCTTTGTTGCGATGTGGGTTTACACAATGTATCGAGGTGGAAAGAATGAAAGTTCGGAGTTTGCTAAGGATTTAGTATGTGGAATGCAGGTGCGAATTGCAGATGCTCCAGCTTCAGGTGAATATCAAGGAAAGATGTATTACTTCTGCATGCCTGGTTGTAAAGATGCCTTCTTTGCCGAACCAGATAAATATCTTTAATTATTTGGGCAACTAAATCCAAATTCGCTTTGGATTTCACTTGGAACTTTTCCGCAACCGACTGTCGCAGTTCCAAAATCAACAATTACCCATTTACCGGAAACTGAGTGCGCCCAGCCATAACCAGGGTCAGTAACTGGCAAATATGGAACGGATGTAAATACAACCCACTTATTATCTTTATTAGACATCTTTACATTAACTATCCCGGCAAAATATGGATCATCATTTCGCTCCAATTTTGCAATCTGAGATGTAACTAATTGCGGCGCATATTGTCCAGCGGTGTAACTATCAATATCTAAAGCATATTTAGTTGGAAATTGTCCAAGAAGTTCCCAAGGAATAATTACTTGAGGAAGTTCTCCTTGATTTGGATTCTGCCACTTCAAAGTCCAACCTGCTTCAGTAGCAAATCCAATTGGTAGTTTGCCGGCAAGTTGAGATTTAACTGCCGCGTCGTTCCAATTTACGCTCTTTGGATGAACTTTTTTCATATAGTTCATCAATAGATTAATTGAATCTCGAATCTTCTTATCTTCTGGTCGCTCATTTCCAGTTGGGGCGCCACAGGCGGTTAGTGCAAAAGATATGCAGATGAGAAGAGATATCAATTTACGCATAGGGCAATAGTAGAGCGGAATTTTTGATAATTGGTATTTGTTATAGATTATGAATATTAATTAGGAGTTTATATGCCAGCTGTAACCGTATCCGATATAACTGTATTGCCAAGAGTTGTGGCTAACCCAGCTCTAACGGCAAGAACAGTAAAGAGCGTAACAACTGCGCCGCAAGGATTTGAAGGCGAAGGCTTCCCAGTTCGCAGAGCATTTGCTGGCGTTGATTTAAAAGATCTAGATCCATTTATACATTTAGATCAAATGGGCGAAGTTGAATATGCACCAGGAGAGCCAAAAGGAACGCCGTGGCATCCACATCGTGGATTCGAAACTGTCACTTACATTATTGATGGAATCTTTGATCACTTTGATAACCATGGTGGCGGTGGCTCTATTTCAAATGGCGATACTCAATGGATGACAGCAGGTTCTGGAATTCTTCATATTGAAACACCGCCTGAACATTTGGTTATGAGTGGCGGACTATTTCATGGCTTTCAATTATGGGTAAATCTTCCTGCCGAAAAGAAATGGTCACAACCTAAGTATCAAGATTTAAGAGCGAGTGAAGTTGCACTGTTATCTTCAAGTGATGGTGGCGCACTACTTCGAGTAATTGCTGGAGAAATTGATGGCCATCAAGGTCCAGGCTCTACCCAAACTCCAATGACAATGGTTCATGTAACTTTGCAACCGGGTGCGCAATTAAGACTTCCTTGGAATCCAAATTACAACGCACTTGTTTACACCTTAAATGGTAAGGGAAGTGTTGGTGATGAGAAGCGTCCGGTTGAAATGGGACAACTAGCAGTCTTAAATGAAGGCGGCACTATTGTTGTTTCTGCAGATCAAAGCCAAGAGAGCAGATCTCCACAAATGGATGTATTGATTCTTGGTGGTGCGCCAATTAACGAAAGTATCGCTTGGCTTGGGCCATTTGTAATGAACACGAAGACTGAAGTACTTAAGGCTTTTGAAGACTTTCAAAAGGGAGTGCTTGGTTCAATCCCTGCTGATTATGTAAAGGGCAAGCGCCCGATAATTAGATCGGGCGATGGCCATAAATTAGGCGGCGATATCCGTGGCGTTCACGGAACTCCAACCACTGTTGAAGAGAGCGATTAAAGGCTCTTTAACGCGCTAACTACTTTAGTTAGTGATTCTTTTGCATCACCAAAAAGAAGTGTTGTCTTTGGATCATAAAGCAGTTCGTTTTCAATTCCAGCAAAACCTGGACGCATCGAACGCTTTAAGAAAATAACATTTCCAGCAGAACCAACTTCAAGAATAGGCATTCCATAAATTGGAGCGCCTGGTGTGGTTTTCGCAGCAGGATTTACAACGTCATTCGCACCAACAACTAAAACCACATCCGTTTGTGGGAATGTTGGATTAATTTCATCCATTTCAACAAGTTGCTCATAAGGAACGCTCGCTTCAGCAAGTAGAACATTCATATGGCCAGGCATACGCCCAGCAACTGGGTGAATTCCATATGCGACATCAATACCGCGAGATGAAAGTAGATCTGCCATTTCGCGAATTGTGTGTTGTGCTTGAGCAACAGCTAAACCAAAGCCTGGCACGATAACAACTCGTTGTGCATAGTTAAGAAGAATTGCAACATCTTCAGGTGATCCTGATTTAACTGGGCGTTCTTCTTGAACTCCTGTAGCTGCTTGTGGTTTAGCGGTGAATGCGCCAAATAGAGTTCCAAATAGTGAACGACCCATTGCCTCAGCCATTAAGCGCGTAAGGATGGTTCCGGAAGCTCCAACGAGTGTTCCAGCAACGATCAAAAGAGTTGCTTGAAGTACATAACCACTAGCTGCAACAGTTAAACCAGTAAATGCATTTAATAGCGAGATAACAATTGGAACATCTGCGCCACCAACTGGTAGAACAAAGAGCACGCCAAAAAGAAGTGAGAGGCCAGCCATTACCAATAACGGAGTATTTCCACCCGCTTGAATAGTCCAACCAGCAGTACCAAG